>QHXA01000660.1 GCA_003222755.1 Acidobacteriota bacterium | reverse complement strand
GGGTTCTGAAGAACGATATTTCCCGCGCTGTCGACAACAACCTGGTTACTGAAGCGGCCGGCCACCGTCGTATTCCCGCCGAAGTTCGGTGCAGACGCGCGCTGGGTCGAAAGCCCGTTGAAGTATTCGACGAATCCATCCCCCTGGCGGACCTTTCCGAGGCCGTCCGGCAGAACGCCAACCAGATCCGGAGTATTGATGTTGGCGCGGCTGTCCAGAGTCCGGCGCGTTGTGAGGATACTGAGCGGCTGGCCGGAGTTCCAGGAGAAGATCCCCGAAACGTTCCAACCCTCAACGATCCGGTTAATCCAAACCGGGGCAGCGGAAAGCAACGCCCGGTTCGGGCCGAACGGCAGTTCCCAGGTGCCGTGCGCTTTCAAGCCCTGCGTGCGGTGGAAAGTCAACAGGCCCTTCTGCAACTGCCGGTTCCGTGGATCGCGTTCGCTCGTCGTGGTGTCGCCCGTATTGGCGTTGCCGGCCGCGGAGTTGCCAAGGGCTCTCGACCAGGTATAGTTGAGCTCCCCGCTGAGTCCTCGAGACAGACGTTTTCTCACCGAGGTCTGCAGGGAATGATAGTTCGAGCTGTCGTCGTTCCCATGAAGTTGGAGCGAGCCGAACTGCGGATTGACGACGACGAAGTTCTCAGGAAATCCGTTCCGGCGCAGCAAGCCGCCGGCTTCGCCCGTACCCGTAGACGAGCTGTTTAGAAAGTCCGCCACGCGCGCGACCTCTCCGTTGGCGATCCATTGGTTGGTGGTCGCGAATTGCCGCAGCGCTTCCGAGCCGCTGCCGTTGCGTCCAACAGTGATCGTACCGATCTGGATGCCGTTGAGCATCGCGTCGAACAACGGGGCGTTGCCTCCGGCCCGCGTGATGTTGAACGCGTCCAGGATGCCGTTCTCGAAAATATTGATCGTGTTGAGTTCTTTGGCGGACCGGAGCTTGGTCCCTTTACTGCCGACATAGCGGACCTCGAGCGTCAGGTTCTTTACCAGTTCCTGCTGGACTGACAGGTTCCAGTTTGGTACGTAGGGAACCACACGGTCGTCGGCGAATCCTTGCAAGCCCGTAACGCGATTCGTGACCGGGACCGGCTCCAGCGGCCGGATGCCGCCTGTCGGTAACGGAAATATACCAGGGGCCATGGCCGATGCGATGTCGAGATACTGTGACGGTACCAACACGCCGGGCGCCCGCGAGATCGACAGTGACGATCCCGGCGCGCCGCCGATGATGCTGGAGTACTGCAGGAAAGTCGGCGCTCCCGTATAGTTGATGCCGTAGCCTCCGCGCACGACCGTCGAGCGCTTGAACCACGGGACGTTCCAACTGAAGCCGAACGAGGGAGCGATGTTGTTCAAGTCGTTGTTGTAGATCAGCGTATCCGCATTCGGAGAATGCTTTCCCGCAAACCCGATAATCGTCGGCGAGCCGCCTGTGGCGCCGGGACGGAACCGTGCGCTGAAGTCCTTTCCGGAACTGCCGAACAGGGCGGCCTGACCACCGATAGGCTTCACGCCCATGCCCGTACTGTCATAGGGTGTGCCGTAAAGGTCGTAACGTACGCCCAAGTTCAGGGTGAGGTTGGACGTCACCTTCCAACTGTCCTTAAAGAAACCGGCATAGTCGTTCTGATGATAGTTCCTGTTCTTCAGAACCCCACCGTTCTGGAAACCGCGGAACTCCTTCTCGTTGGGCGAGAGGAGAAAAAAGTCCTGCGCCAGACTGTCAATCGAGCCGGCGAGGTTGGCCAGGAGGTTCTGCGCCGTGGTGATATCGTTGGTATTCAGCCCCCGAAAGTTTGTGGTTGTGATACCTGCAATGGCTACGGTGCCAACACCCAGGTTTGCCGTTGGACGGCTGTTGATGGCGTCGATTTGTCCGCTGCTGGAGTATGTTGCCTCGAAGCCGCCCTGGAAGGAATGGCTGCCTCGAGTCCAGCTCAGCGTGTCGGCAAATTGCATCAGCGGGCTCCACGTACCGGCAGGAGGACCCACCATGCCTTGAAGAATCGCGAATCGCTGTCCGGCGATTTGAGGAAACGCAGCCATCGCCTCCTTGGCCCACGCAGTGAGCTTGCTCGTGTCGAAGACGCCGCCTTTACAGCAGTTCAGGTCCGTCGGCTGCATGCCCCCCCAGGTGTCCACATTACGGCCCCAGCGGAATTCATTCACGATGGTCGGTGAAATTGTGGAGATCCACGACGCCGTGGAAAAGGTCGGGTCGCGCCGGATCTCGCCGAAGTACCCACCCGGCCAATCCGGCAGACCGGTCTGTCCCGTGACGCCCCAGTTGTTTTCCCGCGTGAGCGAGTAGGACACTTTGTTGCTGCCGTTGAGCTGATAGTCGAACCGCATGTTGTACTGGTTCCGGTTCGTGGTCTGAGTATCTCCCGTGGCGCCGTCCAATCCCGCGAGGCGCCGCTGCCAGCGGATGCCGGCCGTGTTCAGGCCATCGCCGACTGTCCAGTCGTTTGGCAGTGGCATACGCTTCAGATACTGCGGTCCCACCCAGACTGGATCGATCCGGGTGCGGAACGGATCCTTCACGTCACTGAAGAG
>QHXA01000659.1:6954-8326 GCA_003222755.1 Acidobacteriota bacterium | reverse complement strand
CTAAGAATACGCAACTCGCGAAAAAAAAATCAGCGACGGATTTTGTGCATCAGCGCGTCATCTGGATACGGACCTCTTCCGACCCGCCTCCTGGTTACGGTATCAGCGTCCACCCACAATCTGAAGTATCAATCCCGGAGGCGTGATGAAAGTCGAAGAAACATATCTGGACGTATTGCAGAACATCGAGTCTGCGATCGCCAACGAGTACGGAAATAACGCTTCGCTTAAAGATCGTGACGTTCTCGAAGCGATTCAGGAATTAGTCCGGCAATACGCGGCCGAGGAGCGGCGTCAGCGTTCGATTCCGTCTGTCTATCTTTCACCTCCTTCTCACGCGGTCTTTGAATCTGTGAAAGAGGTGTGCGATTTGGGCTGGAGCACAACGCCATGGAACCGGTCGGCCTTGGAGAGTTGCTGGCGTGCCTCAAGAGAATTCGCAGTTCCATTCAATATTGGACAAAACGAAATGGTTCCAGAGGCTACTTGAATTACATGACTCCATTCGTTTCGCTGGTGGAGGAAGGTCTATGACATTCGCGATCGAAACGAAACCATCCAAGAATAGGATTTCCTCTGATATGTGGCAGCGTCTCTATGATGCCTGAATCGAGTTCGCGAATACGACGGGTGATTTCATCCGCCGAGGCGGCTTCAGCATCTTCGTCGACGGTTTCGTTCAGACTTTCGATTAACGACCCGGCCAATGCGGCCCGCGCTTCAGCGGGAAGTTTAAGCGCTTTTTCTAACAGTTCTGTTGTATCGCTTTTCACATAGAAGATTTTATCAAACCGAATCCTTACAGGATGCCGGGTCTTTCACCTGCGGCCAAATGGCATATAATCTTGATGTCATTTTGTAAGACTGGGGAGGCGATCATGCCGGCAGCTGACATCGTTGAACTCCTGGGCGGGCAGAAGGTCCTCAAGCGGAAAATATCAAACGCGATGGAACTGCATGAGCGGATTCTCATGGGCCTTCCTTACGTGGCGTTTGATTCGGTGCGTACTGCGTTGCGGCTAACGCGTGAAGAGGCAGCCACGGCCATAGGTATACCGGAACGCACATTGGTGCGCCGAAAAAAGGAAAAGAAATTCACCGCGCCGGAGTCGGACAGACTTCTTCGTCTGGCTCGCGTTGCTGCTCTCGCGGTACAGATTTTCGGAACGGAAGAGAAGGCGGCGCAGTGGATGAAGAAGCCTAATTTTGCTCTCGGTTCGCGCACGCCCTTCGAATTGCTCGAAACGGATGCCGGCGTCAAAGCCGTCGAAGATGTTCTCTGGCAGATTGCTTATGGAATCATCAGCTAGTGCTGGTCTGGCGGATTTGTCAGCAGAAGTACGCGACCGTCGATGGCGAGGAGGGACGTCGC
>QHXA01000659.1:5360-6756 GCA_003222755.1 Acidobacteriota bacterium | reverse complement strand
GAGATCCTTCAGAAGATCGGCGGCAACTGGTTTCAAACGGCGCGAAGCGCAGTCCTTGCAGTTCCGTCTGCAATTATTCCGCAGCAAACGAATTATCTGATCGATCCAAATCACGTGGACTTCAAACGTATCCGGGTCAACAAACCAGAATTTTTCGAGTTCGATCCCAGGATGTGGAAGTGATCGAAACGTTCGGGGTGGCAAGACCATCGGGCAATACAAGCAGTAAACCGCGCTGCTCGGATCTAACGGGGCCGGGTGCGATCCAGTTCGGGCCTGACGACCTGGTGATAGCACTCCGGACACACGCCGTGGCTGAAGCACGCTTCGGTCCTCTGGCTAATATATTGTTCGATGTGCACCCACTGGCTGAGCTCATCGCGAATCCTTTTGCAATACATACAGGTGGGCAGAACACCCTCGAGGC
Organism: Acidobacteriota bacterium; assembly: GCA_003222755.1. Classification (GTDB taxonomy): domain Bacteria; phylum Acidobacteriota; class Terriglobia; order 20CM-2-55-15; family 20CM-2-55-15; genus 20CM-2-55-15. The sequence continues at coordinate 6,329 of QHXA01000659.1, read as the reverse complement.
GTTTGACATGGTCCTGCAAGTTGACAATGCGTTCAGCGACAAGGAGGCGCGCGCGAAGCTCGTCGGGATCGTAGGGCTTTGAGACAAAGTCATCGGCGCCGGCGCGCATAGCTTCCAGGTACTTCGATTTACCTTGGAGCGCGGTCAGCAGTATCAAGTAGGTGTAGCGTGACGTTTCAAAGGCTCGAATGCGGCGGCAAAGCTCGAGACCGTCGGTTTCAGGCATTAACCAGTCGGAAATGACGACGGGGAAGTGGTCGCAGCGAAACGTGTCCCACCCTTCGCCTCCGTTGCGCGCGGTGACCACGTCGTGGCCGTCCAACCCTAGCATCACCTGGAGTATGTCACGCGCATCAAAATCGTCTTCGACGACGAGAATTCGCATGACAAAAAAGCCTATAGCAAGGTCGGATCGATGTACAGGGTCAGCTTTTCGGCTCCTCGAAGAATGGTCAGGCTGGCGCGAACGCCCGGTTGATAGTCCGTCAGCAGCCGATGAAGTGCGTCAATATCCGGCACAGGATGACCGTCGAGAGCCACGATGAGATCCCCTTCCTGCACTCCTGCGCGGGCGGCCGGACTGTTCTGCTCGACGCTGATAACGAAGATTCCGGTCCCGACAGGCAGATGATGGCCTCGGACCAATAGCCGGTGAAGCGGCGCATTTTGGCCGGCCACGCCAATGTAACCACGGCGGATCCTGCCGTCTTTAATCAGCCGCGCGGCAACGAATTTCGCCGTGTTAATAGCCGTCGCAAAGCAGATGCCTTGTGCAGGCAAGATAATCGCTGTATTCACACCGATGACCTCGCCGGCTGTCGTGACGAGTGGGCCTCCGGAATTACCTGGATTCAGCGCGGCGTCGGTTTGAATGACATTGTCGATGAGCCGGCCGGTTTGCGATCTGAGCGAGCGGCCGAGCGCACTGACGACACCTGACGTGACACTAGCTTGAAAGCCGTACGGATT
>QHXA01000659.1:568-5189 GCA_003222755.1 Acidobacteriota bacterium | reverse complement strand
CGCTCGCGGCATGAACAACATGACTGTTGGTCAAAATAAAACCGTCTAGAGTAAAAATGAACCCCGAACCCGCACCACCGCGCCGCCCCTGCTGTTGGACTTCAATCTTGACGACGGAAGGACTTACACGCTCCGCAGCGGATATGACAGCTTCGGAATAGGCATCGAGCAAAGATGAAGTTGTGGTCATGAGCTAAAACTTATGCCGGCCGCAAGTTTTTTCAAGGAGCGTGGTTTTGCCATAAGATAACCGCATGATTGCCACTCGACACGAGGAGTTCTCAGAAAGGCAAGCTCAGTGGGATGCATTCAATCAGTGGCAATCTGGCCGAGAACCGGAACCTCTGTCTTTGGAAGAACGCCTCGCCTGGTATGTCGCTGCTTTCGATTTCACTTTTGGGCTCCTGAAGCCGGTAAGCGTGAATGATATCGAAGCAAAAGTTCAATTCATCCGGCATGTGCGCGAACGGCTGGCGCACGTGAAGTAAGGACGGCCACCGTGCCCGATTTGGATCAGGCATTGGTCACCATTGCCTCATGGCTGGATCAGCAGCGAATTCCATATATGGTCATCGGCGGATTCGCGGTCACGATATGGGGCGAACCGCGCTTCACCCGAGATCTGGATATAACTGTTTCCGTTCCGGCCGAGAAACTTTTGGCCACAATCGCTCTCGTTCGATCCGAATACACGTCACTCGTCGCCGATGCGGCAAAATTCGTGAATGAAACTCGCGTGTTGCCAATCATGGCTGGCTCCGTTCCCGTGTATCTCATTTTCGCAGCGCTGCCTTATGAAGATGCTGCGATTGGTCGCGCGAAGCCGATCAAGCTCAAAACGGGTACCGTGCGGATCTGCTCTCCCGAAGACCTCGTCTTGCACAAGATTGTCTCTGAACGCGCACGCGATCGTGAAGATATCGAAGGTATCTTCCGTTATCGTCATGCGGAACTCGATTACGAATATCTCGACCCGCGCGTGGAGGAACTCGCGGATGCTCTCGCTGACCGCAACATGGTGGACTGGTACCGCGCATTGCGCAAGCGATGAGGAAAAGTGTCTTCCTGAGCTTTCGACGTTCTGCAATATAATCGACCGGCATTTATGCCGCTGACCATTGGAAGTCAGGGCCAGGTCAGTATGTCTGAAATTACGGATGCGACATGTTGACGATATCGTCGTAGTAGCGGATGCGGCCTTCTTGAAATGCTTGAACCGCACTTGCTATCGGGCTGAGCAGGGACTGGAATCGCATGCCGAAGCCGCCGCGGAACTGGCCGCGGATGGTTCCGCCGTTGATGGAGCGGATGAATTGGCTGGAGGAATCCATAGGAAGCGTTGCGACATTCGCGTAAAACCGGCGCCACGCGTTCTCCTGAAACAGATACTGTTCGACATTGGAAAGGTAGAATGCCGTTACTCTGGCGTCATGCTCCTTTAAATACTGGCCGACGGCCCGAAGGGCTTTGGGCCCCCCGAAATCTCCGACGAGTGGAACGATGAGGTTCTTCATTTGCATGTCGCGGATGACGCGGTAATTTTCTTCCGAAGCCAGAAAACTCCGGTTCTTTCCCTGGCCGTCGTTCACGGTCATCAGCTCCATGTACGTCGGCGACCCACCACCACCAAAGCCGCCGCCGCCAACCTGGTAATCCAGATCCGGCCCGGCCTCAAGCCCGGCCTCAACGAACACTCTGTACACGTATTCGATATTGGCGAGATCTTCATCCGACAAAAGGAACTTGTGCTGTTTCACCAACGCGTTTTTCACGTCATCCCGATTCTTGCGAAACAACAGGGGATCAGGCTGAACGTCGTGAAATGATGCAAACAATTCTTCGGGTGTCGATTCCGCATTCAAGCGCGGCGGCCGCTTGCGCGCGAACAAACGAGACATGAAGTCCGCGCGATCCGGCGAGAGCTCGAAGAAGGCTTTGTACATCATCAACTCGAGCATGTTCTGCCGCCGGATATCCGTGATGAATGCCATCTTCGGCTCAACTGCAACGATATATGTGAAGTTCTGCTCCGGCCCAACGCCCATATAAACGCCGCCCGGTTTAGTGAGTTCTTTCAAGGCGGGAATGACATATTGGAATCCGAGCTCGTTCGAAAGGAAATTCTCAAATCGGAAGTAGCCTCCCTCTTCGGAAAAGTCACTGATGATTTTCCAAAAAGCCTCATCGCTGAGCTTGTCCGGAAGCGGTTCGGCCGCACGAAAGAGGGGAGCGGCGGCGCTGGATATGAGAAGTACGATGATGATCTGTAGACAATACCGGCGGCGGATATGCATGATCGAACAATAGCCACAAAAAGGCACAAGATCCACAAGGACTTTTGTGTCTTTTGTGCCTTTTTGTGGCTATGCCTTGCTCGTCAGGTAGTACTGAATCGCGGGCGTGATGATCAGTGACAACACCATCGAAACGAGAATGCCGCCAATAACAGCGATAGCGAGCGGCTGCAGCATCTGCGAACCGGCGCCGATCGCCAGCGCCAGTGGCAGCATGCCCGCAACGGCAGCAAGCGCCGTCATCACGATTGGCCGCAGCCGCCGCCGTCCGGCGTGGATCATGGCTTCTTCATCCGGCATGCCGGCAGCGCGATATTTCTGGTTCGCGTCCAGCAGCAGAATGCCGTTCTTCGCGACGATGCCGATCACCATGATGAGACCCATGAAGGAGGAAACGTTGAACTCCGTACGAGTAATCAAAAGCGCAAGGAAAACGCCGGAAGTCGACAGCACGGCCGAAGAAAGGATCGCGATTGGCGCCGTGTACGAACGAAACTCGAAGAGCAGCACGAGAAAGATCAAGACCACGGCGAGTACCAACACAGCCACCAGGTCTCGAAACGACTTTTGCTGCTCTTGATACGTGCCGCCGTATTCAACGCGGATAGCCGGAGGCAGCTTCAAATCCGCAACTGCCTTCTGAACGGCCGCAATGCCCGTGCCCAAATCAATGTCTTCCAATCGCGCTGTCACGTTCACAACGCGCTGCAGACTCTCGCGCAGTACTTCCGTCTGACCCGGCAGCTCGTCAATGGCAGTCAGGGATCCGAGAGTTGCCGTCGCCCCATTCGAGTTCACCAGCATCGTGTTGCTGATGGCTTCCAATGATGCGCGACTCGCCGCAGGAAACCGGACACGCAGCGTGTAAGGACGATCGTTGATGATCACGGGTTGAGCCGCGGGCTCGCCATCCATGATCGCCGTAGTCGCAACATCCAGATCCTCGGCGGAAAAGCCGGCGCGAGCGGCCTTTTGGGTATTGACATTAAACACGATTGCAGGGCCGCTCGTCGTGTTCTCGACTCCATCTTCGATATCGACGATTGGCTTCTTCCCACCGACTTCAACTTTCATTAGAGCGTCGGCAACTCGAGGCGCCCAGTCTTTCAGAACTTCGGGATTATCGGAAAAGAGCTTAACGACGACAGGCTGAGGAGCGCCGGTAAGGTCGCCGATCATGTCTTGCAACAACTGAATGAATTCGACGTCGAGCACCGGCTCGGCTTTCTTCACCCTATCCCGAATGTCGCTGATGACTTCATCAATGCCGCGTTTGCGATCGGCCTTGAGTTTGACGGCGAAGTCACCCGTGTTGGGTTCGGTCACTGGAAAAACTCCAAGTTGTAAGCCGGTGCGGCGAGACGTGCTTTCGACTTCCGGAGTGTCGTGGAGGATATGCTCGACGTGGCTGAGAACCCGGTTGGTTTCCTGCAGGGAACTGCCCGCAGGCATGACGTAATCCAGAATAAAGCCGCCTTCATCAAACGCAGGAAGGAGGCCGGATCCGAGTTGGCGGTAAGACAGATATGAAACGGTGATTAGCGCGATACAAAACATGCCCAGGAATACCGGGTGCTCTAATGAGCGGCGCACCCATCGCTCATAAAACCTGACAATGCGGCCGAACAATCCGTGCTCCGTGGCTTCGTGGGCTTGCTTGCCGCGCCGGATCAGACGCGTGCTCAAATTGCTCGTCCATACGAGCGCCAGAACGAGCGAAGTCAACAGCGCGACGCTCATCGCGATGGCAAGCGCGCTGAAGAATGTTCCCGTGACCCCAGTGATTGTGATTAGCGGCAGGAAGACGACGATCGGCGTCAATGTCGATCCGATGAGAGGAACCGTGAGTTCTTTCAACGCACTCGCCGTCGCTTCCAACGGTCCCTGCCCTGCATCCCGGTGCAAGACGATGTTCTCGACGACAACGATTTTGTCATCAATCACCAGTCCCACAGCCGCCGCAAGTCCGCCCAGGGTCATGAGATTGAAACTCTGACCCAGCAGCTTCATTGCGATGAATGTAACGACCATGGTCACGGGCACAACGAGTCCGGTCATGACTGCTGTACCCCAATCGCGCAAAAACAGCCAGATGATCAAAGCTGCGAGTAAAAGACCAATGATGATCGCATCGCGCACGCTCGCAATGGACTCATTCACGATGTTGGATTGATCGTAGAACGGACGGATCTCCACACCGGCGGGAAGCCCAGAACGAATAGCCTCCATTTCCTTGTGAACTTCGTCCGCAACTTGCACCGTATTACTGGCCGGCTGGCGGTTGATGCTGAGCAGTACCGCCGGCTTGCCGTTCGCACTCACGACTG
>QHXA01000659.1:0-559 GCA_003222755.1 Acidobacteriota bacterium | reverse complement strand
CCGACGCTTGCCACATCGCCAACTCGAACCGGCACGTTGTTGACATTCTTGATGACGACGTCGCTGATTGCCTCGGGACTGCGGACCTGTCCGTTCACGAGCCCCAGGAATAGCTGGTGACTTCGCGTCATCAGGCCGGGCGAGCCGATGATATTCGTGTGGTTAATCGCAGTGAGAATGTCATTGACCGATACCTGCACCCGGAGCATCTTCGCCGGATCGATGGTCACATGAAACTCGGGCTGCTGACCTCCCTGGACCTGAACGACTGCCACACCGTTCAATCGATTCAGGCGCGGCTTGATATCGTACGTAGCGAGTTCCCATAAATCGGTCTGCGGAACCTTTTCGGATGTAAGGCTGTAACCGATGATCGGAAAGCTGGAAAAATCCATGCGGTAGGTTTCGATCTTCGCGGTGGGAGGCAGACTACTTTGAATACGCGAGACTGCCGCGTCCACCATCTGCAGCGTCTCGATCATATTCACGTCCCAATTAAAGAACAGGTCGATTTCGGCCGATCCGCGGCTCGTGATCGAGCGCACGGATTCAAGTCCTG
>QHXA01000658.1 GCA_003222755.1 Acidobacteriota bacterium | reverse complement strand
AGAGCATAAAAGTGGCAGCAAGGACAAAAACGAAGCATACATAACGTGGCAGGAAGTGCAGAAGGGCGTGGCAGACCTATCAGGCGTGAAATCAGTGTGGCTGACACGATAGTGCACCCGGATGGCCATCGGCACGCCTGCCATGATTGTCATTTGGAAAGCATGCGCATAGGGGGTTCAAAGGGTTGTCGGAGCGACAACCACCGAGTTCACCTACAGCGACTATCGAGACTGGAACAACCCGCTAAACAAGATCGAGGCGTTTTACGCCGGCAAGATGACAGAGCGCCGGAACGGCACGGTTGTCCGCGATCTGACGACGGTCGAGACAGAAGCAGGCCAGGTATACGTTATGATGCCCGTTCCCGCCAGCGTAAGAGCGGCGATCGCGGAGCGCAAGCGCGATAGCACGCAGCCTCAAGAGGCGACACCCTGGTGCTCGACTCCATCTCGTTAGGCGATACGACGTGGTTGGGACGTGGCGGTTACTTCCATTCCGCCGAGATGCGCGTGGTGGAGAAATTCACGCGCAAGGGCGATGAAATCCTGTACGAAGTCACCGTCAAGGACCCCGAGGTGCTTGTGGAGCCGTGGGTGATGGCGCCGCGAACGTTGCAGCTCAACCCGAATCCCGACGCGGGACTTCTGCCGGAGCGCGCGTATTGCGAGGTGTACGAGCGGGAGGACATATCCACCCAGATTCGGCACGAATGATTAATTCTCTCCGCTGTCCCTTTTTCTCTCAGGTGCGAACTCTCCCAGACATTTAGTGTGATAACGATATTCACCGGCTGTATGCCCTGGTGTATGCTTCCGCGATGCTGATCCCATTCCTTTTGCGTCGCCGCTACGACTTGCCCGTCACTGCCGCGTTGGTCATTCTGGGTACGCTTTTGCTATCCACTTCTTTAGCCGCTCAGTGGGTTAAGTATCCGACTGCGGGAGTTCCACGGAAGGCTGATGGCAGTGTGAACATGGCGGGGCGTACGCCGCGACTGGCGGATGGCAAGCCCGATTTCTCCGGGATATGGACCACTGCGGAACCGAATCGGCCAACGGGGGGTTTGTCGGGTCCCAGTAACCAAGCCGCCGCCGGGCCAGCCCCGATTGTCGACGACAAGCCTGGTGATCCCAGGGCCATCACGGCATCGCGTCAGATGTCGAATATCGGGGTGGATCTTCCGGGAGGTTTGCCGTATCAACCCTGGCTTGTCCCGATCGTCAAGGAGCGCACCGCCAACAACGCGATCGCCGATCCCCACATCCGGTGCCTGCCCGACAATTTTCTTCGCGCGTACGGCCTGCCGCATATGCTGCAGTTCGTGCACACGCCAAGTCTTCTCGTGGTGCTCAATGAAATGAACGCCGGATACCGTCGGGTATTCTCGGACGCGCGCCCGCTGCCCGACGATCCGACCCCCTCGTGGCAGGGATACTCGTCGGCGAAATGGTCCGGGGACACCTTAGTGGTCGACACGATTGGACTGCGCGATGACACGTGGATCGATTGGAACGGAAGTGTCCTGACCGAAGCCGCCAAGGTGCGGGAACAAATGCGGCGACCGGACTTCGGACACCTTGAAATCCAGGTCACCGTGGATGATCCTAAGGCGTACACAAAGCCATGGACCGTCACCTTAAAGCAGCGGATCGTCCTCGACACCGAACTGATCGACGAAATCTGTCTGGAGAACGAAAAATTTCTTCAGTACATCAAGTGATTCCGGTTTGGTATTCGGGTGACGTTGGTTGATTTCGAATCAATTCGGCGAGATGGATTAATGCAGATGTTCGGTGAGCGACACTCGCTCAATCCCGCATAACGGGGGCGCAGTGGGTGCCGTACGCCTGGCTTGCACTCGACGCGAATCGGCGCCCGGCGTGCAACGTCGGCATCACCGACGGCGAGACGGCGGGGGCGTAAAGAGAAAAAAGAAGCAGGCCTAGCGGCCGTAGAGGCGGATCTCCTTGCCGTCGGGCAGCACCGCCTTCTCGAGCCTGACGATCTTCTGGCCGTCGGCAAACTGATAGCCGATACCCGTGATCACGTCGCCGGGCTTGACCGTCGTCTTGGTCCAGCCGTTCGCCTCCATCCGGTTGATGGCGGGCCCACCGACCAACCACTTCTCGATCCCGCCGTCATTGGTCCGAACCTCGAGGGTAATCATCGGGTGCGGGTTTGCCCACATGAACTCGGTCACGGTCCCCTTCACCGTCACGAGCTGGGAATAGCTCACCGGCCACGAATGATGGGCGGACAACGGGACGGCAGCGGAGACCAGCGCAAGAATGACAATTGCAGAAACGAATAAGTTTTTTGCCACGGCTCTCCTCCTCTGAGAGATTCTAGAACAGAACCGCACACGATGGGAGAAATCATCCGCGCGAAAACATCGGGAACTCCGCTGATCCTGGTCGCCGCGGCGACCGGCGCCCTGGTGTGGGGCGCTGACGTCATGCTTCTGCAGTCGGAAGGCGATCGAAAACCTGTTTCTGAGAAAAGCCATCCGGCATGGGCCGGTGACCAGCGATGGGCTGCTTCCGGTCGAGGGTCCGATACTTCTGCCGCCGGTTGAGCACGCGATAGGGGTCGAGCCGGCGCACCGGTAACTGCTACGTTCACTCGAGTTTATTCCCCAATATGCCGCGTTTGATGAGGTCCGTACGTTGTTCGTCGTCGTGGCTCGCGATGATGAACAAATTCTTTTCGGTCTTGTAAAGACCATTCAGCCAATTCAATTGAGCCATGAGCGCGTTTTCATTTTCCTGAATCCAGGGTGCGTCTTTTCCTTTTATGTTCCGGACGCCATCCATATGCCATGCGGTGTCCCCGATCAAAAGGTATTCCTTACCGGAGGCCAGTACTACATAGATCATCTGCGAACCCGGAGTATGTCCCGGCGCTTTGATGAGCACGACGCCGGGTCCGAAAGGCAGATACTTCTCATAATCGACGACGTTGTAGCGGGCGGCCGCTTCCGGTGTGAGCTTGATTTCCGGCATCTGCGGGTTCGTCAGGAGCGTCTGTACCTGATCTCGGGTGAGTATCGTTTTTGAAGCGAGCTCGTTCGCGAACGGACTGCGAATGACTCCTGCCACGTGGTCGCCGTGTTCATGAGTGACGAGAATAGCCCGGGCGCCGCGGACAGCTCGTTCCACTTGTCTTGCCGATTCGGCGTCGTAAGGTTCAACAACGCCTCGTCCGAAAAAGTTGTGGACTTGCTGGTCCATGCCTGAGTCCACCATGACATATCCGTCGCCATAGACGACCTGGAATACCGTGCGGGCTTGCACGCTTGGCTCGTTAGGGGCGCCTTTCACTGAAAAATTTTTCGTGCGGCGGCTTTCCGCAAATTTCAGGACATTGATGCGCAGTGGCGCCTTGCCCGGGATCATGCGGGCTGCGTGCCGTATTTGATCGATGTTTGCCGTCCAGACTTGCTCTGTTTGCGGACTCACAAACAGAAGCGTGAGCACGGAAAGATGAAATGCTTTTTTCATCGGCAGACCTTTCTGATCGAGATAAGATGCTGCCACGAACGGGGGCAATTATGAAGAGAAGCTTGCTGCTCAGTGTTGCAGTCGCAGTCCTATGGCCCATGCTGGCGCGCGCCCAGAACGCCAAAGCGGCCCTTGATGCCGCGGCCTCAGCGCTCGGCGCAACCAATTTAAAATCCATCGAGTTTTCCGGCCGCGGTTTTGATTTCATGTTTGGCCAGGCCTATGACCCAAACTCCCCCTGGCCGCGATTCAGTGTGCCCCGCTACACGGTATCGATCGACTACGCGACGCCGGCCATTCGGGACGATCGGACGCGGACCCAAATTCAGAATCCGCCGCTGGGTGGTGGTTTTCAACCGATCGTGGGCGAGTTGCGGCAGGTCTGGGTCCTGAGTGGAACCCGTGCCTGGAACATGGTGGGACAGAACGCCGTGCCCGCAGAAGCGGAACGTGACCTGCGGACAGCCGTTGAAGGCCGGCTCGGTCAAATTTGGCTGACGCCCCAGGGGTTCATCAAGGCTGCTTTAGCCGGGAATGCCGTCGCAAGGACGGAGAATATACGCGGAGCAACGAAGACCATCATTTCCTTCACGGCTCTGAACAAGTTCAAGATCGAGGGCGTTCTGAGTGAGAACCTCGTCGAGTGGATTCAACTATGGTTCGACAATCCCGTCCTCGGCGACACGACATTCGAGGCCTCCTTCAGCGGCTATAAAGACTTTGGCGGCGTTAAATTCCCCACGCGGATTGTGCAGCGGGAGGGCGGATACCCGGTACTCGACGTGACCATCACGGATGTCAAGCCGAATGCCGCCGTCGCCATTGATGTCCCAGCGAACATTGCGGCAATGAAACCGCCTGAACCTCACGTCATTAAGCCCGAGAAGCTGGCGGATGGAGTCTGGAGCCTTCCCGTCGACGAGAGGGACCACAGCATTGCTATCGAGTTCCGGGATCACATCGTAGTGGTCGAAGCGCCTGATAGCGAGGCACTATCGGCTCCTGCTATTGATGTCATCAAGAAACTCATTCCCGGCAAGCCCATTAAATATGTCATCAATACCCATACGCATTCGGATCACGCCGGCGGATTACGCACGTATGCCGCCGAGGGCGCTACGATCGTCACGCAACGCGACAACATCCCCTACTACGAACAGGTCTGGGCATATCCTCGGACGATCAATCCCGACCGCCTCGCGAAGTCCGGCCGGAAGCCGGCTTTCGAAGGAGTCGTCGGCAGCCGTATTTTCTCGGACGGCTCGCGCCAGCTGATTGTCTATCACTATCCGGGGAACATGCATAATGCCGGGATGTTGATGGTGTACTTACCGAAAGAAAGAATTCTGATCGAAGCGGATTCGTACAATCCACCGGCTAATGCGAACATCTCACCCGCCGGCTTTCCTAATCTCGTGCACTTTTATGAAGCGGTGGAGCGGCTGCGCCTCGACGTCGATCAGGTCGTTCCGATCCACGACCAGCCAGCGACTTTCGATACGGTGCGAAGGGCAGTGGAGACTTACAAAGACTCTCAGCTAACCTTTAGATAGAGGAAAAAGAAAACTTGCCTCCTCAGCTGAGAAGGATTACTCCCGAGTAACAGCGCTAGCGTTGTGTTTACCTATCGTGGACGTACTGTCGGCATTGCGTTAATTAATGGGCGGGGTCCCCTTGGTCTCCGATAT
>QHXA01000657.1:7276-8784 GCA_003222755.1 Acidobacteriota bacterium | reverse complement strand
CGAGTCGATGTCGGAACATACGCTGGCAGAACCATATCTTCAGATTGCCGAAGACGCGTTTCAGAAAGTGCCTCCGAGCTTCGATCGCGTTCGCGATGAACTGTTCCTCGAAATGGTGAAAGCCAAGGCCGCAATGAACCGGCAGAACTACGGGGAGGCCGAATCCTTGCTCCAGGGAAATTTGGAGCTCTATTCAAAACAGCCATTCTCAGCAGGAACACAGTTGCTTTCACCGTCCCTGATGTTGCTTGCGCAGGTGTACTCGGAAACTGGTCGAATAAAGGAAGCAGCTCGCAAATTTACCGAAGCCATCGACGTGGTCGAAAAGAATGATGAATACCTAAAGTCCGAAGTGTTTCGCGTCAAGTTCGATGATGAGCGCCGCGAACTGTACGACTCCGCCATCGAATTTGAATTCAGAAACGGTTCAGTCGATGCTGCGTGGACATACCTCCAGAAATATCGGTCAAAGCTGTTCCTGGAATTCCTGGCCGTTTTCAATCCCAACATTCGAGGAACACAGTCTCGGCTGGATCGGGCGGGAATTCAACAGCGCATTCCGAAAGATACGCAGATTCTGGAATACGCGTTGTTGAAAGACCGGCTTCTCATCTGGCTTGTGACAGACAAGCTCTTCACGGTGCGGTCTGTTCCTGTGAGTAGAACCGAACTCGAAGGCCAGGTTCAGGCCGTTCTTGCAAAATTACGAATCGAAGATAATGTCGATCCGCTTTTGAAAGAACTCGGCAAGTTGCTGATCGATCCCGTGGCCAACCTCCTGGATCCGAACCGCACGCTGGCCATCATTCCGGACAGAGCGCTGCACGGGCTTCCTTTTGGCGCGTTAAAGCAACCGGGAAAGACTCACTATTTAATTGAAGATTTTCCAATCGTCGTCAGTCCGAGCCTGACACACTTCCTGACGAGCAACGGCGCGCAGCCGCCGCGCGAGGCAATTGTAGGTTTCGGATCGCAGAACGGCGGCTCATCGGAGTTCAAGGAACTTGCAGCTCTGGCCGAAATCTATCCGAACACGGCGACATTCGCGGGACCGCAGGTGGACAAGTCGAGTTTCCTTGCAGGCCTGAAGAAGGCAGCCATATTTCATTACGCCGGCCACTCCGCAACCGACGCTGTCGATCCGCTGCGATCCTCGATCTTACTGGATGGAAACCGCTCCGGGCCGAACAGCGTGACTGCGGTCGATATTTCCCAGCAGCGCCTGACAACTAACGCGGTCGTCATTCTCTCATCGTGCGATTCGTCTGTCGGGAACTCCCGGGATGGCGTGGGCGTGCGCGGATTGACCTCGGCATTCTTGATCGGCGGGGCGGGATCGGTTGTGGGCTCGCTATGGCCGGTCGAGGCCTCCAGCACTGCCGCCTTGATGATTCGATTCCATCGGGCATTTGCAAAATCCCGATTGCCTGTCGCTGAAGCACTGCGCCAGGCCCAACTCACCTTTCTAAAGGCGTTCCCCGAGCGCTCGCATCCTTATTACTGGTCCG
>QHXA01000657.1:6638-7211 GCA_003222755.1 Acidobacteriota bacterium | reverse complement strand
GGATATTTGGCACCGCTCCGCGGCTGCGCAGACCGCCACTACAGATGTCTATTGACCAGCGTCCCACAACCCGGTGCTCATATACCGTTCCCCGATATCGTTGAGCAGGGTCACGATAACTCCCTTGCGGATCCGCTTGGCCGTCTCGTAAACGGCGTGCAGGTAAGCGCCGGAGGACTGGCCCGCAAAGATGCCATACCTCGCCAGGATCGCGCACATTCGCGCGGCATCCGTGCTTGAAACGCGTACCTTATGATCGATGACGGACTTGTCGAGGATCTTCGGAATGATGTCGCCAGGATTTTCCAGGGGCTTCAACCCCTCGATGCCCGGAAAATCCTCAGGCACGATCTGTACAATCTCCACTCCGGGGATCTCTTTCTTCAGGCGGCGGCCGACACCAGTGACGGTACCGCCGGTTCCGATGCCCGCGACGAAATGCGTCAGCCTGCCATCCGTTTGCGCAATGATTTCGGGGGCGGTCGTGTCGAAGTGTGACAGCCAGTTGTTATCGTTCGCATACTGATCGCAGTGAAAATACTTCCCCGGCTCCCGCTCAGCGATCCGATGTCC
>QHXA01000657.1:4862-6626 GCA_003222755.1 Acidobacteriota bacterium | reverse complement strand
CAGCGGGTCGGTTTGAATGAGCTTCGCGCCATGCGCCTGAATCCGCATCTTTCGTTCTTTACTGGCATTGCCCGGCACGACGATGGTCACCGGCAGATTCATCATAGCGCCCAGCATTGCGTATGAGATCCCGGCATTGCCGGAACTGGAATCCAATACCACCTGGCCCTTTCCGATTTTTCCTTCGATGAGCGCCTCGATCAGCATTCGCCGCACCGGCCGATCCTTCAGGCTTCCGCCTGGATTCGTGTATTCGGCTTTCGCGTAGATGCGCACCTCGGGAACTTCTTCCTTGAAGCACGAGATCTCGACCATTCGCGTATTTCCGATAAGATCGAGTGCGGGATATCGCCTATGGAATTCGGCGTATCGCTCTTCAACAGCTATCGTGGCAAATGGATTCATAGGGCTCAGTTGTACCACAAACGGGTATAGTGGGTCAGACCCATGCCTGACCGTCTTCAGGAACCGTTCGCATTCGTGATCTTCGGCGCATCCGGCGATCTGAGCCGCCGAAAATTGATTCCTGCGCTGTATCACCTCGCCAGTGCGGGATACATGCCGGAGAGCTATGCAGTCGTCGGCACGTCACGAACAGCAATGACAGATGAGGCGTTTCGGAACTTAGTCAAACAGGCGCTGGAAGAGCACGGAAAAGAAGAACCGTCTGAATCTCAAATGGATGCTGACCGCCTGCGGCCATTTGTTTACTACCAGCCCGGCGATACGACGAAGATCGAAAGTTTCGAAGCGCTCAAAGCAAAGCTCAATGAACTTGACAAACAGTTAGGGCTTCGGGGAAACCGCTTATTCTATCTCGCGGTCGCTCCCGACCTGGTTCCTGCGATCATTGACAATCTTCATGCCGCGCGGATGCTAAACCATGGTCGCAACCGTTCCTGGATCCGAGTTGTCTTCGAGAAGCCATTTGGACACGACCTGGCCAGCGCGCGCGAGCTGAACAACGCGATCAAGAGAGTTCTTCATGAAAACCAGATCTTCCGGATCGATCACTATCTCGGGAAGGAGACCGTTCAAAACATCCTGACATTCCGTTTCGCCAATTCGATTTTCGAGCCGATCTTCAATCGCACCCACGTTCACCATATTCGAATCAAGGTTGCTGAAACCATCGGAATGGAAGGACGTCGCGGCGGGTATTACGACAGGGCGGGCGCGCTGCGGGACATCGTCCAGAACCACGGACTGCAGTTGCTCTGCCTCACAACAATGGAACCGCCGGCGTCGTTTGAGCCGGAAGCGATCCGCGATGAAAAGGTCAAGGTGCTTCGGTCCCTGCCGGTAATGAAGCTGGATGCAGTCGCCGCGGCGACGGTGCGGGGCCAATATCGCGGCTATCGCTCCGAGGAAGCCGTCGATCCGAGCTCGAAAACGGAAACCTACGTTGCAGTCCGCACCACGATCGACAACTGGCGCTGGTCCGGCGTTCCGATCTTTATCGAAACCGGCAAGCGGCTGCCGGAACGCCTTACAGAGATTGAAATCCAATTCAATCAGCCGCCAATGTGCCTCTTCCGCGAATTCGAGGAATGTCCGCCGAATCCCAACTCCCTCGTCATTCGGATTCAGCCCAACGAAGGCATCAGCCTGTCCTTCGCATGCAAACAGCCGGGCGCGAGGTTCGCCGTTCAAGACGTAAAGATGGATTTTTCCTATGGAGCTACGTTCAACCAACGTTCCCCGGAGGCTTACGAAAGACTTCTGTTGGATGCGCTTCGCGGCGATGCGTCTCTGTTCACGCGT
>QHXA01000657.1:2560-4836 GCA_003222755.1 Acidobacteriota bacterium | reverse complement strand
AGGCCGCGTGGCGTTTTATTTCAGCCATTGAGGATGCGTGGGCGAAACTGCCGGATCCGGTATTTCCGAATTACGAGCCAGCTACCCCCGGTCCGGCCGAGGCAAAACGTCTTCTGACTTCGATCCAAACACGCCGCCAGTAGGGCACTACAGGCACTGCGCGCGGCTCCTCTTCATCAACGCGATAACTGCGATTCTTGGCGAGCTGCTTGACGGTGTCGTGGTAGGCGAAAACGTCGCAATGGATGCAGCGCAGGAGCGGAACGGAAACCTCCAGGATAGGAACAAAAAGATGATCCGCAGATTTGCAGATTTGCCGGGCACTCATTGAAGATCACATGGTAGCACACGGCCGCCTGCGCGCGGGAGCGGCCGCTGTAAATCTCAAAGGGAGTCATGCAGGACAAATTTTCCAATTAATTCAGTTGATGAGCGAAGAAGCCGTGTCTAGGATAGGCCCACAACTTCAGGAACAATTCAAATCATCTAAGGAGGCGCAAACCAATGGCAGTATGGTCACTCTGTCTAAACCCCGACTGGGGCAATCGGAGACGTGGGCTCTTTGTTCCGAACCCCGTCGCAGGTCACACGAATCGGTTCTGGCACAATGACGAAACTGAGGAAACACGCAGTCCAAGTCGTCCGCCGGCTCCCCGGCGGGTCGGAATTAGCGCACCGGCCGTGCCGGATCAGGTTGTTGTCGCAATCAGGGAGGATGCCCGCTACACCATTGAGAACATCATGGTGGACTGTTCGGCCAGGGGCAGCGGTGCTGGACAAGCGTCACCGTTCAGAAATGCTGCGGGTGATCTCGTCTGCACGTTCTCCAGACCACCGGATGCGACCGGTGTTCTGCTCCCCGAAGGGACGTACTCCCAAATCGGACCTGAGAGGGTCTTTCAGGACCCGGTATTCCCAACCGGGATTAGCCGATACGAACTCACGATTATCGCCACACTCCGGGATGTAGCGACGGGAGAGTTGTTTGAGTTCAGCTATGATCCGGAGATGGACGTAGAGAACTGACGTAGAGAACTCATGAACAAAATAGTTGGACACTACGAGATTCTTCAGAAACTCGGTGAAGGTGGGATGGGTGTGGTGTACAAAGCGCGTGACCTGCGCCTTGATCGCATCGTCGCATTGAAAATGCTTTCGGGAGAACGTCTTGATAGTGTCCAACGCGAACGGCTGATTCGGGAAGCACGAACGGCTTCTGCGCTCAATCATCCCAACATCGTGACCATATACGAGATCGATGACGCCGATGGGGTTCAGTTGGTAGCGATGGAGTATGTTCCTGGCAAGTCGCTGGGTGAACTGATCCGGCCCGGCGGACTGCCGCTCGAAGAGGTGCTACGGTACGCGTTGCAGATCGCTGAAGCCGCCGCAAAGGCACATGCGGCGGGTATCATCCATCGCGACCTCAAGCCTGCCAACATCATGGTTACGAACGAAGGCACGATCAAAATTCTCGATTTCGGCCTAGCGAAAAAGTACTCGCTACCGGATTCCCCCGACGACGACTCGACGGTAGAGGAGCCGTTGACCAGACCTGGACTCGTGATTGGAACCGTCGCATACATGTCGCCCGAACAAGCGAGCGGTGAACCGGTCGATGGCCGGTCGGATCTATTTTCGTTGGGAGGCATACTCTACGAATTGCTTTCGGGAATCCGTCCTTTTGTCGGCAAAACGACGCTATCTACGTTGCAAAAGATTCACACTGCAGACCCGCCACCTCTCGAAGACATCCGCCCTGACCTCCCGCACGATGTTTATCGAATCATTGAAAAGGTTTTACAGAAAGACAGGACCAAACGACATCAAAACATGCAGGAGTTGCGAGGCGAGCTCCTTAAGGTCCTCGAGGAAATCACCGGCCGCGCGAACAGCATCTCAATTACCCACCAACTTCAGCGGAGATTTAGTAGGCCGGCCCGTTTCGTTCGAACGCATCGCTGGGCGACCGCAGTTGTGTGTGTGATTTTGCTGTCACTCGTCGGATTCAGTTCGATGCAGCATTGGCTATCGCAGATCCACATCGTTCGACAAACAACGGCACTGGTCGAGCCGTCCGAGACAGCGGCTTCCGCCATGAGTCCTTCCGATTGGACATCGCAGGCTCAAACCTGGCTGCGACGATACGACAAAGAACGCAATATTGACCGCGCGATTGAGGCTTCGAAGAAAGCTTTGGAACGAGATCCCGCCAACGCTATGGCCTATGCCGTTCTCGCAGAGACCTATGCAGAGAAGAATGTGACCTCTCCCGA
>QHXA01000657.1:0-2535 GCA_003222755.1 Acidobacteriota bacterium | reverse complement strand
AGAATCTGCGCGCAAGGCAGTTGAGTTGAACGGCGATCTGGCTGCTGCTCATCTGTCGTACGGGATCGTTTTGCTGAGCATGCATGAGTGGGACTCGGCAGACCGCGAACTCAAACACGCGCTTGAATTGAATCCACTGAACGCCAAAACGAGCATGTGGTTGGGCGAATACTACTCGCAGAAAAATGATCCGCAACAAGCTGAACAATTCTACAAACGCTCAATTCAACTGGATCCCGCGTACTGGCTTCCGTATGGACGTTATGGAACGTTCCTCTATAGAAAAGCCAGGTATGCGGAAGCGGCCTCGATATGGGAACAGGGACGTGTTCAAGCACCCGACAATACGATCATTTTGAAAAATCTGGGCGCTGCATACCACATGCTCAACAAATACGAAGAAGCGTCTGCGGTATTTCAGCGTGCGTTAGAACTGCGGCCGAGTGAGCCGGTGTACAACAACCTGGGTACAGCACGATTCTTTCAGGGGCGATACACTGCAGCTGCAGAAGCGTTCGAGAAAGCTGTCGAGTTGAATCCTACTTACTATTTGTACTGGGGTAACCTGGCCGATGCAAGGCGATGGATACCAGGCAACGATGCAAAAGCGAAGGAGGCATACGGCCACGCGATTGACCTCGCACGCGAAAAACTTGCGGCTATACCCGACGATCCGGAACTACGAGGTAGTCTCGCGGTGTATTACGCAAAAATTGGCGACCGCCAACACGCGATTGAAACTCTTGGTCAACTTGAACAAAGTGAAAAACCAACGCCTGGAAGTCACTTCAAAGCCATGCTTGCTTACGAGATCTCCGGCAACCGCGATAAAGCCCTCCTTGAGTTACAGGCCGCAATGCGTGCAGGGTATTCCATCGTAGAAATAAAGAATGAACCTGAGTTGATCTCTCTTCGCAAAGACCGCCGCTATCAGGAACTGATCGCGCGTTGAACGTTGCAGGAATTACCCGGTCATGCGCTTTCAAGCTCCTCCCGATAGGAATTCTGAAGTTTGTCATCGGCAACCGTTCTGTACGTTCTGTACGAAATCGTACGTTCCTCGGTCACATTTGCGAGTATGATGTGGCCCTCCGTCACAGCCATCAACCCCGCAAGCTTACGAGAAGCAATGACTGCACGAAGATCGTCCATCAGAAAAGATGAAGAAGCGTGGCAAAGAATCGCAAGGCAAGAAAATCCGCGCCAAGACGAAAAAATCGGGGACCGGTAAAATCGTTTCAGACGTCGGCTAAAAAGTCCCCGGCCTCCACCGAGCGATCGCCCAAAACCTCAGTCTTTCCCATCGTCGGCATTGGCGCGTCTGCGGGCGGGCTGGAGGCGTTCACGCAGTTGCTGAAGCATTTGCCGGCGGACACGGGCATGGGTTTTGTGCTCGTGCAGCATCTGGACCCGGACCACGAGAGCGCGCTGGCGCAAATTCTCGGGCGGGTCACTCCGATGCCGGTGCGCGAAGTCGCCAACGAACTACGGATCGAACCGAATCAGGTCTATATCATTCCACCGAATACCGACATGGCCATCGCGCAGGGCGTGCTGAAACTTCAGCGCCGGAAGCCGGGACGCGCACCGCATCTTTCCATTGATTTCTTTTTTGAGTCACTGGCCCAGGACCAACACGAACGTGCCGTCGGGGTGATTCTTTCCGGTACGGCCTCGGATGGGACGTTAGGAATGGAGGCCATCAAGGCCGAAGGTGGGATTACTTTTGCTCAGGATGAATCGGCTAAATATGACTCGATGCCGCGCAGCGCCATTGCGGCGGGGTGTGTGGATTTCGTTCTGTCGCCGGAGAACACCGCCAAAGAACTGGCCCGCATTGCCAGGCATCCGTATGTGGCGGGCCAACCACTCATTCCGGCTCCACTACTCGCTTCGTCAGAGGAGAGGAAGAAGGGTGAGACGTTTGCGAAAAAGGGGGGTGCAGGACAAAGCGGTTTCGAGAAAATTCTCCTTCTGTTGCACAATCACTCCGGCGTCGATTTCTCCCTCTACAGATCCAGCACCGTTCAGCGTCGCATCGGCCGGCGGATGCTGCTCAACAAGATCGACAAACCGGACGCCTACGCCCATTTTCTGCGTGGCAAGCCAAAGGAACTGGAGGCGCTTTACTCGGACATGCTCATCAGCGTCACCAGTTTTTTCCGCAACCCGGAGGCGTTTGAGGTTTTAAAGGAGAAAGTCTTTCCCAAACTTGTCGAGCAGCCGCGTGACAAACCCATCCGAGTTTGGGTGCAGGGTTGCTCCACCGGTCAGGAAGCCTATTCCATTGCGATGTTGTTTGTGGAGTTCTGCGAACAGGGCGGTCAGGCGCGCAAGCTGCAGCTTTTCGCCACGGACGTCAACGAGGCGCTGCTCGATAAAGGCCGCGCCGGTCTTTACGCCAAAAGCCTAGTGAACGGCCTCTCGCCAGAACGGTTGCGGCGGTTCTTTGTGGATGAGGACGGCGGCTACCGCGTGGCCAAATTCCTGCGTGAGATGGTCATCTTCGCCCGGCAAAATCTTCTGACGGACCCG
>QHXA01000699.1 GCA_003222755.1 Acidobacteriota bacterium | reverse complement strand
TGCTACTCGAAGTTTTCTCACGTTTCCTCCCCTTCCCACATTCTTTCCGCGTAAGTCTCTCGCAGTGGGACACGATGCGGCAACTATCAATTTCAGGATCCGTTTTTCGGCTGGGTGAAATATGGCAACTCTATTGCCGAATTTTGTGATCGGGAACAAAATCGGGATCGAGGTGAAGGCCTCGAGACGGATTTCACCTGCCGATACGCGAGATCTGCTTGCGTTGTCAGAGGAAACGAAGCTGGTCAGGAAAATTGTCGTTTCCACAGAACCGCGGGAACGTGTCACCGACGAGGGTGTGACGGTGTTGCCTGTCAGGAAATTTCTCGAACAATTGTGGGAAGGCCGGGTTCTTGACGTTTAATTGGGGGCGACATGGGCATGTAGCGCTGATGCAGCCGTCACATCGAGTCCTCCTTCACGCATTCGGGGGAAGTCGACGTTGCCGTCCTTATTGCGGGCGACGATATCAAAGGTCTTGTCAAACAGCAGCCGTTGTGTGGTGTCGGCGTGCGAGTCGATGACGATGGCGCGATCGTGAATCTGTTTCGCCTGCTCGGAGACCTGCGCGTTGAACGTTCTCAGCGCAATAAGGAAAATCGCAGCCGCCGCAAAAGCCGGTAACAAGACGAAAACGGCTCGGCGGATTGTCCACATTGGTTTATTCTCCGCTGATCATTCTAGTGGATTCATGTCCAATTCACCGGCACGAAGAGGCCGGAATTCGGTGAATGGAAAATCTCAAATGAGGAGTACTGATTGTGGATCAGATCTTGAGTGACACTGAAGTTCGGGTATTGGGCTCGCTTATCGAAAAAGAGATCACGACGCCGGAGTATTATCCGCTTTCGCTGAACGCGCTGGTGGCAGCGTGCAACCAGTCATCGAATCGCAATCCGGTCACGCATTTCGACGAAGCCACAGTGGCTGGTGCGACAGACAGCTTGCGCGAAAAGAAGCTGATTCACCTGGTTGAGCGGAGCGAATCGCGCGTCACCAGGTATCGCCATGTCCTGTATGAAGCAATGAACCTGGGCAGGCCGGCCATCGCCGTAATGTGCGTCCTAATGCTTCGCGGACCGCAAACTGTTGGCGAAATCCGAACCAGGAGCAACCGCCTTTACGATTTTTCAACTCTTGAGGAAGTCGAGACAACTCTGAATTCTTTGATGTCACGCGAGCCCCCGCTCATTGTTCGGCTGCCGCGGCAGAGCGGCCAGAAGGAAGTCCGTTACGCGCATCTTCTATCTGGTGAAGTAAACCTCACGGAACCGGAAGCCGAGCCGGATCGAATTACCAAACTCGAGAAGGAAGTCGAGGACCTGAAAAAGCAGTTTGAGCAATTCAGGAAGCAGTTCGAGTGACACCCGACGTACATGATGCTGCCCTACCACTTGAAGCCGTGGCCAAAGTAGTGTAAAAAGCTTGCCGCCATATGGAAACGATTGGTCTCTTCTTCAAGACATTCTGGTCCCCGGCCGAATCGATGTTTCTGCTATCGAAAAAACCAAGGGTGCTTTTGCCCTTGATTATTGTGGCAGTACTGCAGTTAGGCGTGGGCCTTGTCAGCCTGTCCAGGCTCGATTTCGGTCAAAGCATGGGCCTGCGCCTGCGAACCACAGCCGTGGTGATACCGTACTTGTTCTTCTCGCTGGTCTTCGCTGGATTACGAATGCTGCAGACCGGATGATGCCGCGGCGCCGGAGGCGTGTCAGGAAATTAGCCGGGGGCAAGCGAGCGCAACCCCTTCCAGGGGTACGCAGAAAAGGCGTACCCCTGGCTAATTTCCTAGCACCGCTCTGCGGTGCGCGCCGCTACAGAAATCTAGGCACGCACTTCCGCTTTCGATAAAATCTGGCCACTATGCTCCGATTCCATCTCGCAGGGTTTGGTTTTTTATTTGCCGGAACGCTGATCGCTCAGAGTCCCGCCAAAGTCGACTTCCGCCGCGATGTCCAGCCGATATTCCAGGAATACTGCATTAGTTGTCATGGGCCGTCGCAGCAGATGAATGGATTGCGGCTTGATCGGCGGCGCGATGCGATGCGAGGCGGCACCATTACGGTGATTGCGCCGGGAAACAGCGCCGCCAGCCGTTTATACCTTCGTCTCATTGGAAATCGATACGGCACGCAAATGCCGCTGACAGGCTCTTTGACCGCAGATCAAATCAACACGATCAAGACGTGGATCGATCAGGGAGCGGATTGGCCGGATGACCTATCGGGGGACAATTCGGCTCCTCCACGAGACCCAAGAGCAACCGAGATCATGGAAGCCATGCGCGCCGGTAATCGTCCGGTCTTCCAGCGAATGCTTCGCGAATTCCCCGAAGTTGGAAAGCTCAAAGGACGGGGCGGCGCCACTGCTTTGATGTATGCCGCGTTGTACGGGGATGCCGGCGATGTGCGCGCACTTCTCGAAATCGGCGCCGATCCCAACGTCAAAAATGACGCAGGCGCGACCGCGCTCATGTGGGCCGTTGACGACCTGGAAAAAACCAAACTGCTCGTGCAGCACGGGGCTGATGTGAATGCGCTTT
>QHXA01000664.1 GCA_003222755.1 Acidobacteriota bacterium | reverse complement strand
CAGCGATCTCACCATAGATCATCGTGACGAATTTGGATCTGCTGGACGACTGGTAAAAGCGCGAGTTGAGATTCTCGAACAACCGGCGGGTGATCTGCCCGAACATCTCCAGTTCATAGAGCGAACCAAGCAGAAAAGCCTGATGAAGCATCGCAGCCACCAGCGCGTCCGTGACATGATGTCCGGACACATCCAGCACCGCAATGCCCGCTTTGCTTCGGCAACGCTCGAGGTTCGCTACCACCCTCGGCTTTTCGGCTAAGGTTGCTTCTCTGATGCGGGCTGCGAGATCGTACCGTTTTTTGAAATCGACGTAGATGATATGGTCGCCACCGGCAGCGCCGTTCAGCGGCATGGTGCCACCATAGACATCGATTCCCTCGAGCGACGGGATTTCTCCCGGCAAGGGCACAATGTAACGAGCGATATCCTGAAAGTTCTTCAGCTCGCCCGTCAGTAGTTCCAGTGGGTCCGCACTTTGTAATGGCTTCATTCGTATCCCAATCGGTCCTCATTGTAACAGCTCGACAAACAGGTATGCGTACTGTAGGGGCGATCTATACATTTCGCACCGCGGAGCGGTGCACTCATAGAGCGCCCTACAATTGTATTCAGAGCTTCCAGTCCGGCGTAGCGATGTACGAGCGGTTGATATCGGCAACGGTACGTGTTCCGCAGTTGCCCATCACAAGCTTCAGTTCGCCTTGTAGGATTTCGATGATGCGATCGACTCCCGCTTGACCGAAGGCGCCGAGTCCCCACAGGAATGGCCGGCCCACGCCGACGGCCTTCGCGCCGAGTGCGAGAGCTTTGAATGCGTCGGTGCCGCGGCGGAATCCGCCGTCCACGAAAACGGGAATTCGATTGCCGGCCTCACCCACGACTTCGGGCAGGGCTTCGAGCGTTGATCGAAGCGTTTCGGTCGCGCGGCCACCGTGATTGGAGACGAGAATGCCGTCGAAACCGTGCTCGATCGCCATCCGCGCATCCTCATGAGTATCGATGCCCTTGATGATGAGTTTTCCGCGCCAGAACTTTCTGAGTTGATCAACGAATACCCAGTCCATCGCTGGATTGGGCGCGCGGACTCCCGTCATGTCAATTCCCTTGAACATCGCGCGTTCGGCGACTGGGCCGGGAGGCTCGCCGGGCCCGGTATGACACGACGCGCAC
Source organism: Acidobacteriota bacterium (assembly GCA_003222755.1). Classification (GTDB taxonomy): domain Bacteria; phylum Acidobacteriota; class Terriglobia; order 20CM-2-55-15; family 20CM-2-55-15; genus 20CM-2-55-15. The sequence continues at coordinate 1,792 of QHXA01000664.1, read as the reverse complement.
TGGCTCAGGTCCTTTGGGCGAGCGCGTCTGTAGGTTTCGCTGTTGCGGCCCGTTGTGTTGTCCACCGTCAGCAACACCACCGTCGAACCGGCGGCTTCAACGCGCCGCAGCAATTTTTCGCAAGCCTCCCACTTGCTTGGCGCATAGAGCTGATACCAGACTGGCCGACCGAGAGCCTTGTTGACATCTTCGATCGGAGTCGACGTCATCGTAGACAGGCATTGCAGTGTGCCTCGGGCACGTGCGGCGCGTGCGACAGCCAACTCACCGTCGGTGAAAAAGGCTCGTTCGCCACCTGTGGGGCAGAGGAAAATCGGGCTGTTATAGACGGTACCGAACAAGTCCACGCGCGTGTCGACGAGCGTGGCATCGTGCAGTCGGCGCGGCCGGAGCTGCACGCGTTTGAATATCTCGCGGTTCGCGCGAAGCGTTGCATCATCGTCAACACCGCTTGCCATATAGGCCCAATGGCCGGCTGCCACTTTCCGATGCGCTGCTTCTTCGAAATCAAACACGTTGAGTGCGGCTGCCGCCTCGGTTATTACGTCAGCCGATGCCCCAGCCCCGTTCTGCGCCGAGACCGCAGGCAGGCGGAGGAATGCCCCCAGCCCACCGGCCGCTGCGACATATGGGCTCGCGGCCAGGAACCTGAGAAACTCACGACGGGCTTTAAATGAAGGATAGTCACTCATGGGCGCTGATTCTAACGCCGACGGAGGGCTGTGCACAAAAAATCGCATGAGACCGTAGACGCCGGCTTCAGCCGGTCGCCATCGGACGCCCAGCACCGGGGAGCGGTGCTGGGGGAACCTGGGGCCGGCAAGCGTAGTCTCCTCCTTGGCGAAGGGCATTAACATACTTGAGGCATCAAGTGTGAAAAATCAGCAATCGCCCATCGGCCATCGCCAATTTGTAATATCGATCTGCGATCAGCAATTTTACGAAATCGTCACTTATGCAATAAAAAATTGACAATTTTCGTATCGCTATTCCGTAGATTGATGATCGCAGATCGATATTACAAATTGGCGATGGCCGATGGGCGATTGCTGATTTTGGTCTGATGCGTCAAGTATATTATTGCCCTTAGGAGGGTGTCGAGGACTCCTCGCACCCTTTCCAGGGTGCGCTGTTTTTTGGCTTCAGACAACCGGGGGTTGCGCTCGCTCCCGCTCGCTTAACCCCCGGCTAATTTCCTGACACGCCTCCGGCGTGCGGAAACGGACAAACCTGAGGCCTCCGGCGTGCGCAAAAAATGGAGAAAACTCCTCGCGCCACTTTATTTTTGTGTCCTTTTATGCGTTTTTGTGGCTATTTTCTCTTACCATAACTCACAAGCTGCGGAGGAACCCATGAAACTCGCGAATATTCGCTGGGCCGTTTTGATCGTGTTGGCTAGTGTTGCGGGTGTGCAAGCCACTCGACCACAGAGTCGCAATCTGCCAACGTTCGAAGTGGATCGCGCGTGGCCGAAAGTGCCGCCACAGTGGAAACTCGGCGACGCGTCGAGCGTCGCCATTGATGCGCGGGACAATGTTTGGGTGCTCCATCGTCCGCGAACGCTGAAGCCGGAGCAGGCGTCGATGGCTGCCCCGCCGGTAATCGTGTTTGATACGGCGGGTAATTACATCAAGGCCTGGGGCGGAGCGGGGAATGGTTATGAATGGCCGGAACGCGAGCATGGAATCCACATCGACTACAAAGGCTTCGTGTGGCTCGGCGGAAACTCTTGCCCGACGAATGGTCTGCCCGGACTCAAACCGGTTGCGGATGACCAACTCTTAAAATTCAC
>QHXA01000663.1:282-3248 GCA_003222755.1 Acidobacteriota bacterium | reverse complement strand
GTCGAGGTTTCGGTCCGGAACATCGATACGAACTACAAACGCGTGGCCAATACGGATGATGCAGGGCGATATGCAGTTGGTCCCGTACCACTCGGAACCTACGAGGTAACAGTCACGCCGGCGACATTGCAACCGTCCACCCAGCAGGTTTACGTGTCTCTGGGTGGAAGGGCAACCGCGGATTTTCGTTTAGGTATATCGCCTGTTCGCCAAGCTATCAATGTCCTCGCGAATGAGGCGCCAGCGATCGAGCCAGCGCAGACTTTTTCCAAGTCCATCCTCACCGACATCCAGCTTCGCAACCTGCCTTCAAACGGACGGCGCATTCGAAACATGTTTCTACTGACACCCTCCACACAGATTGAACCGGAGTGTGGTGGTTTCGCCATTTCCGGGCAGAAGGGGCTATTCACGAACATCAATGTGGATGGCGGCGATTACACCAATACACACTGGTGCGGGCATGTGGAGGTTTCGCCGACGTTCACAATGGAGGCCTTGCAGGAGTTTCAGGTCCTCCGCAGTACATTCTCGGCGGAGTTCGGCCGATCTACGGGCGGCATCATCAACCTGGCAACGAAATCGGGAACCAACGAGTTCCACGGAACCGGTTTTTATCTGTTCCGCAATCACAATCTGACCAAGCACGATCCGTTCAAGCGAGAGCAGATTGGTCTCGGGCAGCAATTTGGCGGCTCGATCGGAGGGCCACTCAAGGCAGACCGCACCTTCTTCTTTACTGCGGCAGAGTTTCAACACAACACCAAGCCCGTGAAGGTTCTCTACAGTGAACTGGACATCCAGAACATCCGGAATACTTCGGGCGCCCAGTCGTTGTTGATGGTGGCGCCGGAGGATCAACTCGAGGCGTTGAGCCTGTCGCAATCCATCGTCAATCGCATCGATCATCACTTCAACAATAGAAACAACGTTATGGGCCGCGTGGATTTCACTCGAAATAAAGTAACCGACACCGCTGGCCCGTTCATCATGACGCAAGGGATCGGTGCGGATTCCACGACGAACCGTTCGGTGCAAAATGCATCGCCGATCAATAACCGCACGAACGTGACCGGGATGATGCAACTCACTTCCGTTCTCTCAAATCGGCACGTCAACGAGGTCAGGGTCGAACTGGCGAAAGAATACCGGCCTTGGGATCCCGGCACCGGACCGGAGGTAACCGTGCGAAACGGGAGCCCGGTCCAGACAGTTGCGATCTACGGTCCGCAAGCCACAGGGCTTGCCTACGGGAATAACGGCTACAAGTTTACCGACCGCCGATATCAGTTCATCGATAACTTCTCCATCGTGACCGGCGAGCACACGATGAAGTTCGGCGTCGATTCCAACCGCGTAAATGGGAGGACCACGTTCAATCCTGGTTCGAATGGCACTTACCGATTCGATAGTCTTCAGTCCTTCGTGGATCGCCAGCCGGCACAGTACACGCAATTTGCCGGCACAGGCGATTTGAATGCGACTATGCATCAGGTCGCGTTCTACGTCCAGGATGAATGGCGTGCGCTGCCGGGCTTCACGATCAGTCCCGGGTTTCGTTACGAAATGGCCTTGCTGCCCGATTACTATGCGCCAACCGTTCCGAAAAATCGCTTCCCCCTGGCCACCTCAATCTCAAGTGACAAGGAGCTGATTGCTCCTCGACTCGGCCTTGCATGGGACGTTCGGAACAATGCAAAGACCGTCATGCGGGCTGCGGCAGGTATCTTCTATGCAGCTCCATACATGCCTTTGTTCGAGCAAGCCATGCTGGGCAATGGCGGTAATCCGGAACTTAGCAGCAGCGTCACCATCAATGGAGCAGCGAACATCCGGAGTGCTCTTCAGAGCGCAGGGATCGATCTGGCGACGGCTGACCTCAGCAGGCTTCCAGTATTCACAGGCGCGCAGCTTAACCAATTGGTCGCTCCGGAAAATCGAATCACAGGTCAGACCGTTTTTTTCTTTGATCCGAATTTCCGGCTTCCGCGCTCCGTACAGTTCAGAGGCGCGCTCGAACAGGAAATTGCGCACGGCGTCACAGCGCAGTTTGATTACACACAGATTAATGTTGCACGGATAGACCGCGTTAGGAATATCAATCTGATGCCGCCGGTGCCGGATGCAACGGGCCGTCCCATCTACTCGAGTGCAAGGCCTTACCCGAATTACGGCTTCGTGTACATGACAGAGTCTTCGGCGCGGTCGTTGTATCGCGGCTTCACATCCACGCTCAACATGCGCCGGCAGAGGTTCACCGTAGACGCAACATATACACTCGGGTTCAGCTACAGCCACGACGATCATGAGCGCGGTATCAGCGGTGCCAATTACGTGGACGCTTATAATCTCAACAACGAATACGGCTATTCGAATATCGACGAGCGGCATCAGTTCGCGAGCAGCGCTCTGATTTATCTTCCGTCCGGCTTCGACGTTTCCGCTTTTGTGCGGTTCAACAGCGGGCGGCCTTTCAGCCCCAGCACCGGCGTTGATTCGAACGGTGATGGTGTGGTGCGGGATCGCCCTGTTCTAAATGGTCAAGTCGTGCGCCGGAACACATTTCGAAACATAGGATATTCCGATGTGAGCGTCCGTCTACAGCGCCACTTTGCGCTCGCGAAGGACAAAGGGCGTCTCTCGGTCTTCGGCGAGATTTTTAATTTGTTCAATTTTGACAATGTGGAAATTGGCGGGAACCAGTTCACGTATGGCCCCTCACTATCAATTCCTTCAACGAACCCGAATTTTGGGAAAATAAAGGATACTCAGGGAAACTTCCTGACGGGCGGCGTCCTGCGCACTTCTCCATTGCAGTTACAGGTGGGATTGCGCTACGAGTTCTGATATGCAGCGTACTCTGGCTGTGGCATTGCTCTTTTTAGGCGGCCTCTGGACCGAAGCCGAGAGCCAACCCGTCCGCTGGTACAAAACTCTTCAGGAGGCGACCGCGGCCGCGCAGGAAA
>QHXA01000663.1:0-253 GCA_003222755.1 Acidobacteriota bacterium | reverse complement strand
AGGTGTATACAGATGCGAGCGTCGCGGCAGTCATTGCACAAAGGCTAATTCCTCTGCGCGTCTCTTTTGATAAAGAGAAGACGTTGGTCCGCCAGTATAACGTCGAAGCAATTCCTTTTCTGGTTTTCACTAGTTCTTACGGCACGGAACTGCTGCATCATCGTGGGGTCCTCCGAGCCAAGGAACTGACGGCCGTCATTCAAGCCTTGCCTGCCGATGTTTCGGAGTTCAATCGCTGGGATCGCATCTTGCA
>QHXA01000662.1 GCA_003222755.1 Acidobacteriota bacterium | reverse complement strand
TGCAGACGCCATTCACACCGACCAAGAAGCCCTCGCTACAGCCGACGCTATTGGGTACCCGGTCATTATCAAGGCAGTAGCCGGAGGTGGCGGTCGCGGAATGCGGGTCGTACAGAATCGCGCCGAATTATTGAGCGCTTTGAAAACGGCCCAGGCCGAAGCGGCGAACGCGTTTGGCGTCCCGCATTGCTATCTCGAGAAATTCATCGAGCGCGCGCGTCACGTGGAGTTTCAGGTCATGCTGGACGAGTACGGCAACGCGATCCATCTTGGCGAACGGGAATGCTCGATTCAACGGCGGCATCAGAAGCTTATTGAGGAATCGCCGTCAATCATTATGACGCCATGGCTGCGTGAGGAAATGGGAACCCGTGTGGTGCAGGCCGTCAAGGAACTGGGGTACTCGAACGTCGGAACGCTTGAATTCCTGGTCGACGACCGAAGAAATTTCTATTTCATGGAAATGAACACACGCGTGCAGGTGGAGCATCCGGTGACGGAAATGGTTACGGGTATCGACATTATCCGAGATCAAATCCTTATTGCCGCCGGTGAGCGTTTGCCGCACAGGCAGAGCGATATTGAACTCCGCGGCCATGCGCTCGAATGCCGCATTAATGCTGAAGACCCCATCACTCATAAGCCATCACCAGGCAAAATCACTGCGTGGCATGCGCCCGGAGGCCCGGGAGTTCGCATCGATACCGCTGCGTATGCCGAATACGAGATTCCTTCTTACTACGATTCCCTAATCGCAAAGCTGATCGTGCACGGATCGACACGTGATGAGGCGATCCGGCGTATGGATCGCGCACTGGACATGTTCGTCCTGGAGGGAGTGAAGTCCACGATCCCGCTGCATCGGCAAATTCTTCGCCATCCCGACTTCCTTGCCGGCGATATCTACACGAAATTCCTCGAGCATTTCCAAGACCGCCGAGCGCGAGCCGTCGAGATTCCATGATGCCGCTCCCGCGGCTGTATGCAATCGCGGACGCATCCTTTGGCGATCCCGTTCGAAATGCGGAAATGCTGTTCCATGGCGGAGCTCGTCTGGTCCAAGTGCGTAACAAGAAAGGCAGCGCACGGGAACTTCTGCAACAGGTCGAGCGTATTCTTTCATTCGCCCCGATTGACTCCCATGTCATCGTGGATGATCGAGTGGATGTGGCTCTCATCGCGGCTGCGGGCGGTGTGCATCTCGGGCAGACGGACCTGCCGGCGATTGACGCCCGGCGAATTCTGGGCTTGGCTCGAATTATCGGATTTTCGACACACAATTTCGAACAGGCGCTGCACGCAGACCGGCTTCCGGTGGATTACATCGCGGTAGGGCCGATCTTCCCGACAGCGACTAAGGAGAATCCGGATCCCGTGGTTGGTCTGCAAACCCTGGCGCGAATTTGTAAGACAGTTCGGAAACCGGTGGTCGCGATCGGAATTGAAAATGCCGTCGAGGTCTTGCACGCTGGCGCCAGTTCAATAGCGGTGATTCGGGACGTGTTGGATTCTCCGGATGTGCACTCGCAAGTGCAACGCTGGATTCAGTTGTTGAACGTGGCCTAACCGCGACTCTTGGACAGGGCGAGCGCACCGCGGAGCGGTGCCAGGAAATTAGCCAGGGGTACGCGTTTTTTGCGTACCCCTGGAATACGTCGAGAGCTAGGAATCGGCACCCTGAAGGGGTGTCGAGGACTCCTCGCACCCTTTCCAGGGTGCGGGCCTGTTTTTTGATTTCAGACAACCGGGCGTTGCGCTCGCTGCCGCTCGCTTAACCCCCGGCTAATTTCCTGACACGCCTCCGGCGTGCGCAAAATGATTTCACGAGCCTCACTCAAACAGAATGCCGAAATCCCTACATCTTTACCTGATTCCTACGCGAAGCGGTCGTTCCGTTTTATTCAGCCGGTCAGATGACCTTGCCGCGATTGAGGTCGAATCCACGGATCGTGTTCGCCAATTCATCGATTGGCTTTCTCACCGGCCAAACCGTGTTCTCGCGTGGGTCGGCCGGGGGATTCGTTCGCTTCACGATTACTACTCAAAGCTGGAAGATAAGATCGATCCCGTCGAGCGTGTTCTCAAGGCGATGGCGTCAACCAATCGATACACGGTTTACACGCATGACCGAGAGACATTCCGACTTGTCCTGAGCCGGCAACGCTGGAAACATGTGTTCTGGTTCTCGATGGACTTCGTCATCACTGGCGTTGTGATCATCTTCACTCCGATTCTGGCTCCCATTCCGGGTCCGAATTTGTTTTTGTACTATCCGTTTTTGAGGCTGTTGAGCCACTATCGCGCCATTCGAGGAGCCTTATCGGGCCTGAATTCCAGCGAGATTGAGTTTAAACACTTGCCTGAACTGAGCAGTCTCGAAGAAAATCTTCCAGGTTTGGCCAGATTTTTACAGAGGACGGAATAATCACATTGCTGAACTTTAAAGGCATCATCCCGCCGATGGTGACGCCGTTCGATCAGAATGGCGCCATTTTGTACGATTGCTTTGAAGAAAACATTGAGAAGTATCTTGAAGCCGGCATCGAAGGCTATTTGGTTCTCGGCTCGAATGGCGAGTCGGTTTATCTCGAACATTCCGAGAAATTGAAGCTCATCGAAGCCACGCGCAAGCGAGTGCCCTCCTCGATGACCCTGCTTGCCGGCACCGGTGTGGAATCGACACAAGCCACGATCGACCTGACTAGACAAGCAGCCGATCGCGGCGCTGACGCGGTTCTCGTGAAGAATCCGTTCTATTTCAAAAGCCAGATGACATTCGACGTGTACATGGCGCACTACACTGCAGTTGCCGATGCGGCGCCGATTCCCATCATTATCTATAACGTTCCCGTTTTCACGGGTGTGCCTTTGCAATCCCGGCTAGTCATCGAACTGGCGAAACATCCGAACATCCTAGGCCTGAAAGATAGCTCCGGCGATGTGAAATTGATTTCCGAGGTGGTCTGGAACACAGATCCAGTCCGTTTCGGCGTGCTTGCCGGAGCCGCGCCAACCCTCTTGCCCGCCATGTTTGCCGGCGCGCGCGGCGGGATCATCGCTCTTGCTTGCGCAGCGCCGAAAGCAGCCCTGGCGCTGTATCGCGCGTTCGCAGCGGGGGATTACAAAAGGGCCGGAGAGATCCAAAGAATCATTGCGCCCGCCGCCGGTGCAGTAACCGAGAGATATGGGATCGCCGGGCTGAAAGGAGCAATGGAGCTCGACGGATTTCAGCCTGGCTTGCCACGGCGGCCTCTGCTTCCCCTGAGCGCTGCGCAACGCGAAGACCTGGTGCAGGTCCTTCGAAGGATGAATAGCGAGTTAGCCGAGCTTTCATGATGCGCATTCCTTTTGGAAGTTTGCCATCAATGTCGGCCCTGTTCCTTGATTACGTTACCGATTGGACACGCGTTCGCAAGTTCTATGCGCAATCGTACTCTCTTGAATCTGTCGCTGCTTTTGCGCGACAACGGCCGGCGCTTGGAACAGCGCACCGGGAACGACTCTGCGCGTCGCTTACTGGCGATGCTGCTTCTATCAGAAAGCTTGCGGCAGGCGCTGTTGCCGTAATTACGGGTCAACAACCAGGACTATTCACGGGCCCCCATTACACCATTCTAAAAGCCGTGACAGTCATCAAGCTTGCCAAAGCTCTAAATGATATGGGAGTCGCGGCAGTGCCAGTGTTCTGGGTTGCTGCAGAAGACCACGATTACCAGGAAATCGAATCGGCAACAGTGCTCGATAAGGATTCCGGAGTGATCCATGCTCGCGTCGACCTGTCGAATCCCGACTCCTCGCCAGTGGGGTGGCTTACGTTAGGTAGTGATGTCTCCGACGCCATTTCCAAGTGTTTATCGAGCTTGCCGGATTCGGAGTTTCAGCCGCAACTGCGGCAGGTTCTGGAATCCTCGTATAAGCCGGGCATCTCGCCAGTCGATGCATTCTTATCAATACTGGAGAAGATCTTCGAAGGTACGCCGCTCGTTTTCGCGAATCCTCTTCAGCCTGAGCTTCGCAAGCTGGCTCAGCCCACCTTAATTCAAGCTGTTCATCAGAACGCGGAAATTCGATCGGCTGTTGTTGCCCGGAGCCGAGCGCTGTCGGAGAGCGGATATCATGAGCAGGTGAAGGTCGATAACAACTTCACGGGTCTTTTTGCATACCGCGGAAAATCTCGACAACCGCTCCGGCCCGAAGAACTCCACGACGACATGCTCCTCAGCGCGAATGTCCTGCTCCGTCCCGCAATGCAAGATGCCATATTTCCGACTGTGGCTTACGTCGGCGGTCCTGCTGAAATTGCGTACTTCGCCCAAGCTGCTGCAGTGTACCAAGTGTTTGGGCGGCCGATGCCGCCGGTTTTTCCGCGCATCAGCGCCACGATTCTAGAACCGAGAATCGATCGCGTGCTGAAAAAGTACGATCTGCAATTTCAAGACATGTTCCGCGGCCGTGATTTTATCCGCCGAAAAGCGGTTGCAAGCGTCCAAGGCGTAGAAATGTTCGATCTCGTCCGCGATCGATTGAGTCGTGAGTTGGAATCGCTCCGGCCGGCCTTGAACGCTGTGGATCCGACTCTCGCCGGAGCACTCGATAATTCCAGGCAGAAAGTGCTTCATCAGGTGGAAACATTGCGAACGAAATTTGTAAATGCCGAAGCGCGGCGCAGCGAGACGCTCGAGCGACACCTGGACATGATTATGAATTCGCTTTTCCCGGAGAAAAAACTTCAGGAACGGGTCATCAACATCACGTCTTTCCTGGTCCGCTATGGGTTCGGTCTGATTCAGCAACTCGAACGGGACCTTGGGTTGGATTCCAGGGAACATCAGGTCATCCAGATATGAAGATCGGGATCACCTGCTACCCGACTTATGGTGGTAGCGGTGTGGTTGCAACTGAATTGGGGAAGGAACTTGCGTCGCGCGGTCACGACGTTCATTTCATTAGTTACGCGCTTCCCATTCGACTGACCATGACCGACCACATCTATTTCCATGAAGTCGAAGTCCTTTCGTATCCGCTCTTCGAGTATCCGCCATACGATCTCGTTCTCGCCACCAAGATGGCAGAAGTGATGACTCGGTTCGAACTGGATATTCTTCACGTTCACTACGCGATTCCACATTCGATCAGCGCTTATCTTGCGAAGATGATGTTGAGAGACCGAGTGGTGCCATTCGTCACCACGTTGCACGGAACAGACGTCATACTCGTGGGCAACGATCGCTCGTATTTGCCCATCACGCGGTTCGGGATTGAAAACAGCGATGCAGTGACCGCGGTATCCGATTACCTCAAACAGCGTACGATCCAGGACTTTCAGATCGAACGGGAGATTCTGGTTGTCCCGAACTTTGTCGATTGCAAGGTTTACGGACGCGCATCCGATCGTACGTTGAGAAGGAAATTTGCGGGTGATGACGAACCGGTCTTGATCCATATCTCCAATTTTCGACCCATCAAGAGGGTTCAAGATGTCATAGGAGTTTTTACACGTGTCAGGACGCACGGAAAAGCACGTCTTCTGATGGTCGGTGATGGTCCGGAACGTCCGAAGGCCGAGTGGCTTGCTCGTACACAGGGCGTGGCCGATGACGTCATCTTTATCGGCAAACATAATGATATGAGCCAATTTCTGGCGATGTCGGACGTACTTCTGTTGCCCAGTGAACTGGAGTCCTTCGGTCTGGTGGCGCTGGAAGCAATGGCTTGTGAAGTCCCGGTGATTGCCACTCATGTAGGTGGTATTCCGGAGGTCGTCAGACATGGGATTGACGGTTTTTTGTACGAGGTCGGTGATATCGACTCTATGGCCGAGGGCTGCCTTGCGATCTTAAAAACCCCAAACCTTCGCGAAACGCTCGGTAAAGCCGCTCGAGAAAGAGCCAACCGCGAGTTCTGCTCAAGCAAAATTGTGCTGCAGTATGAAGATCTATACCACCGTACGATCGAAGCAACTCAGCGCCCCCACTAAAGCACTCCACCCCAACTGCCGATAACGGTTTAGAAGAATAGTAGTTCCACCGAAATGGAGGGAAGTGACGTCAAAAACTTCCAAAGGCTGGATTTGATTGGCAGACGACTTGCAGGACTTGAGAGTGGAAGCTGATTCATGGCTGTCCTGACAAGGCTGGGAAAGACCGGAAAGAGGTATAAGGCGATGGTCAAACCGTTCGTTTCCGAAGAAGTACTCCTCGATCCCGAGATGCGAAGCGCCGACGTACTCGACTTCGAACGCCGGCTTTTGGGAAAAATCGTAGGACAGGAGCGCGCAGTTCAACGCATAGTCAACATGTACCAGATCTACCTGGCCGGTATGAACATGCCGAGTCGTCCGATTGCCAACTTGCTCTTTCTCGGCCCAACCGGCTCAGGCAAAACCAGGGTTGTGGAAGCCTCTGCCGAGATTTTGTTCGGCAGCGTTCGGCAGCCCTCGAGCTTTGATCAAAATCGATTGTGCGGAATTCCAGCACAGCCACGAGATTGCAAAACTCATCGGATCGCCTCCGGGATACCTAGGACACCGTGAGACTCCGCCTTTGCTGACTCAGGAGGCGATCGATCAGTATCAAACCGAAAGAAATCATTTCAGTTTTTTGCTGTTCGATGAAATTGAAAAAGCCAACGATGCCCTATGGCAATTGTTGCTAGGCATCCTGGATAAAGCCACACTCACGCTGGGCGACAACCGAAAGGTCGATCTGTCGCGCTGCGTGATTTTTATGACATCGAATCTCGGTGCTGCCGAGATGAGTGAGATGCTGACTGGTGGAATCGGCTTCACTTCGGGTGTGAAGACCGATGAATCGAATCTGGCCCAGATTGACCAAAAGATGTATCACACAGCGCTGGATGTAGCGAAACGGAAGTTCTCCCCGGAGTTCATGAATCGCATCGACAAAGTCGTGGTATTCCGGACGTTGAGTCAGCAGCATCTGCGGCAGATTTTGGACATCGAACTTAACGATGTTCAAAATCGCATCATGGCGTCGCAGACAGACAGGCAGTTTATTTTTAGGTGCACGTCCGAAGCAAAGGAGTTCTTGCTGCTC
>QHXA01000661.1 GCA_003222755.1 Acidobacteriota bacterium | reverse complement strand
GGACAGCAATCGCAACAAGACCATTCTGAGTGTCGTTCTTTCACTGCCCGTGCTTGCGCTCATCTTGCCGTGCGATCCGAATCTGCTGAAGCACTCACTCCTGGACTACTTTTCTTTTTTGAGCCTGCTTGGCGCGCTATTCGTCATCTCTGGCGGCATTCATGTGAGCGGCGAATTCGCAGGAACACCCCTCGTGAACACCATCTTTCTCGCAATCGGAGCGCTGCTCGCGAATGTGATCGGTACGACGGGTGCCTCAATGTTACTCGTCAGGCCATACATTCGAGCGAACCATGTGCGGCAGCACAAGGCCCACCTGATCATCTTCTTCATATTTGTGGTCAGCAACACAGCGGGGTTGCTCACGCCCTTAGGCGATCCGCCATTGTTTTTGGGATTCCTGCGGGGCGTACCTTTTCACTGGACATTGAAGCTGTTTCCGCAGTGGGCATTTGTGACGGGATTGTTGCTCATCATTTTCAATATCTTCGAGCAGTATGTCTTTATCAAAGAGGACGTGGAGACTCCCGGACCGCTTGCTGAACAAGTTCAGCCGCGGCGGCGGCTTCATGTTCAGGGATCAATCAGCTTTCTGTACCTGATCGGAGTGATGGCTGCGGTAATGCTGAGTGGTTATTTCGGGTGGCCCAAGGGAGTGCAGGAAAGCATTATGATCACGATGGCGCTACTTTCCTGGTTCACCACGCCCAAGGGCGTCCACAAGGTAAATCACTTTCACTTTCACCCGATTGCCGAGGTTGCGGCGTTGTTTCTTGGCATCTTTATCACCATGATTCCGGCGCTTGAAATTCTGGATGCCCGGGCCGCATCGCTTAATTTACGACATCCATGGCAGTTCTTTTGGTTATCGGGAGCGCTATCGAGCTTTCTGGACAATGCGCCGACATATCTGACGTTCACTGCCATGGCGTCTGGGTTGGTCGGCAGCCGCTTGGAAGATCTCAGTACGCTTTTAGCTAGCCGGCTCGGTGAACGCTTGCTGATCGCCGTCTCATGCGGTTCCGTTTTTATGGGCGCGAATACCTACATCGGAAATGGACCGAACTTCATGGTCAAGAGTATTGCCGAGAGATCCGGCATCAAGATGCCATCATTCGGACATTACATGCTGTATTCGGGCGCCATCCTGATCCCGATCTTTATTGTCACGACACTGGTATTCTTTCGGTGAGTTTGGTAATTCGGGGTCAGACGTCTAAATCACCCAATTACCAACCAATAGTTCTTGAATCGTAATTGGGTGATTTAGACGTCTGACCCCGAATTACCAAACTCGAGAATTGTATTGACACCGGCTATTGATTGGACGAAAGTCGAACACGCGTCACAACGTTGTGAACGCCGACAGCGAAGTCCTTAGTCCCACCTGGGGGTTGAGGACTTTTTTATTTTTGAACCCCATTTCGATTCGAAGAACCAAAGATGAAACTGTTAAAAATTATTATTCGTAACGAAAAATTTGAAGAGGTCAAGGAAAGCTTAACGGCGATACACTTTACCGGTATGACCGTTACTGAAGTGCGTGGGCATGGACGCCAAAAAGGCCACAAAGCGGTTTACCGGGGTACGGAATACAGCGTCACTCTCTTACCAAAGGTGATGATCGAGGTCATCGTTCCTGATGAAATGGTAGAGAGCGTCCTTGAAACCAGCATGAAAGCCGCGCGGACCGGAGAAATCGGCGACGGCCGCATCTTCGTAATTCCCGTTGAGCAGGGATACAACATCCGGACCGGCGAACGGGATATCGTGTAGGTTGCGCCGGCTACAGCGGGCGGCTACGGATTCTTCTGTTTCGTAAGGAAAAAAATCAGGTCCGATTTTGTAATGATATCGAAACCTGACCCATGCTTGACGAGAATGGCAGGCGTCTGGTGATCGATATTGTGGGCGATCTCCTCAATCGACGCATCTTCGAGTATCACCGGAAACGGCTTCTCCATGTATTCTGCAACCGGCTTCATCTTCGCGACCGGATCGGAAACGAGGATGTCCAGAATTTGTCCAGAATTCGAGTTTCGCTGATGCTGCCGACCACTTCACCGCCTTCGATCACCGGAACCTGCGAGATATCGTGCTCGCGCATGAGATTCACCGCCTGCTCGACCGTTATTCCCAAGGGGACCGATACTAACGTCTCGGCCCGCCGCTGCTTATCATGCACAACTTGACCTGCGCTTATTTTGAGACGCGGTTCGAGGAACTGGTTTTCGCGCATCCAGTTGTCGTTATAAATCTTGCTGAGGTAACGGGCGCCCGAGTCCGGAATGACGATGACCACGACGTGTTCTGCCGTCATATTCTCGGCAGCTTTTAATGCGGCATAAAGCGCGGAACCGGCAGAGCCACCGGCGAAAATACCTTCGGTTCGCGCTAATTGTCTGGTAAGCAGAAATGCATCTTTGTCGGGGACTGCGTACAGCTCGTCAATGACGGAGAAATCCACATTGGCAGGCAATTCGGTTTGGCCGATGCCCTCGGTTTTGTACGGCTGCACTTGAGGCTTGCGGCCTGTCTTGAACATCTCCGCAAAGATCGAACCTACCGGATCGGCGCCGATCACACGGAGGTTTGGATTCTTCTCTTTGAGAAACCGCGCAACTCCCGTGATGGTACCGCCGGTTCCGACACCGATGACGACATGGGTCACTTTGCCTTCGGTTTGTTCCCAAATTTCGGGACCTGTCGTTTTGTAGTGCGCCTCCGTGTTGGCGGGATTCTCATATTGGTTGGGATAGAGGCTGTTCGGAATTTCGCGGCTCAAGCGAAGCGCGACGGCATGATAGCTGCGGGGATCATCATGATCGACCTCGGTCGGCGTGACGATCACCTCGGCTCCAAGCGCGCGAAGCGCGTCGATCTTCTCTTGGCTCATCTTGTCCGGCATCGTGAAGATGCAGCGATAGCCTTTGATCGCCGCCGCCAGCGCCAGCCCCATTCCCGTATTGCCGGAAGTCCCTTCAATGATCGTGCCGCCCGGCTTGATCTTGCCTGCTTTTTCTGCGGCCTCGAGCATGGCGATGCCAATGCGATCCTTGACGCTGCCGCCGGGATTTAGATACTCCAGTTTGGCGAGCATTGTCGGACGCACCCCGCGCACCACACGGGTGAGCCGAACGAGTGGCGTGTTCCCGATCACTTCCAGGATGTTGCTGTACCACATCTTGTTAACGTGGGGCCCACCGGCCAAGCCATAGTTGGTACTTGCTGTACCACATCTTGTTAACGTGGGGCCCACCGGCCACGCCTTAGTTGGTACACCGCTTCGCGGCCTCCCTTATGGCTGTTTGGCCGGCCCCCCCACGTCCTTGTTAACGTGGGGCCCACCGGCCAAGCCTTAGTTGGTACACCGCTTCGCGGCCTCCTTTATGGCTGTTTGGCCGGTCCCCCCACGTCGGGGCCTCCACGCCGCTCTACGATACCACAAGCATTTCTTCGACTCGGGCCTCGATACGACTGAAGGTCTCGGCTGCGGTGGCCATTGGCAGATTGCTGACGTACACCTTCTTCACACCGTGTTGCAATAACGCATGGATGCTGCGGGCGCAGATTTCTTCTGGGGAAATATCGGCTGCAAAATCGCGCGTTAATTCCGCGGCGGGAACCGGAATGAACTTCGAAAGCATTGCAAATGTCTTCGGATTCGCGCTCCGATAATAGAAGACTCCGAAAATCCCAGGAATCTTCACTCCTAAGCGCTCGGTTTCATTCACGAATTCATCGATAGCACGCGTCTGATAATGCGAAACGATTTGCGCCAAATAGAAGTCAGCAGAGTATTCAGGATGGAGCATGAAATCGACCTGGGGGCGGCCGCCATGAGGGCTGGCCCAGCCGCCAAGCGTCAATCCCGGAACCTTCTGCCGGATGAGGCGCCGAAGTTCGTAGGCGTGTTCGACGCACCGAGGCGTGTCGTCGCTCTTGTCGCCGCCGAGCACTACGAGCGAAGTGAAGCCCAACGTGTAGGAACGCTGGGCAAACTGCAAACAGTAATCCAGTGAATGTTTCGTCGTCAGTATCGGCACAATGTGAGAGCGATCCGCTTCTGCTCCGAGATTGATCACTACATGCCGGAGATTCGGCTCCTCGCGGCGGCCGATCGCGCCATCCGTCATGAAGACGAAACGATCCCGCGACGTGATTCTCCGCATGAGCCGATTGCTATCAATCCACGCATCCACACTCTGCTGGAGCGGCAAATCCATTCGCGGCGCGCACATCTCGACATTGAGAAGGAATCGCTTGGAAGTGTGAAGGGCCTTGAGTAGAGACATACACCACAACCGCGTAGCGTGCCTCGGATGAGAATTGGGAATTGAGAATTGGTCAATGATCAGATCTGGAATCGGATCTGACCATTGACTAATTCTCATCCGAGAACAGGGGTTAAGCGAGCGGTAGCGAGCGCAACCCCTGGTTTACGGTTTTGTTGCCGCTGCCGCAGCTACCCGCGGCGTCCCGCAGCCGCCATCGCTTTCTTGGAATCGTGCTTCTTCGCTTTTGCCGGTGCGACCGTCACTTCCTTCCGGTAGTTCTCGAGCGCGCGCGCCAGTTCCGCTTCCACGCGCCGCCGCAGCCGGTCGGGCGAAACCACACTTGCGGACGCGCCGAAACTGAGTATCCAGGATCCGAGCTCGAACTCTCCGCCAACATGCATTTTCATCGTGATGCGGCCGCCACCGATTTCGCGGACCTGCTGGGACGGATGCCATACCCGTGACCGCACGTACTCGGCAATATCGGAATTGAAAATAATTTCCACGTCGAAGGGTTCTTCCTTCACCACACCAAATGCGGATTCGAGGTAGCTCTCCACCGAAAACTCTTTTGGCTTCTCGAACGCTTCGCGTGTTTTCTCAATGCTCTCGATGCGCTCAACGGCAAACGTGCGGATTTGCTTGTACTCTTCAACGTACGCAAACAAATAGAGTCCGCCCCGAAAATACATGAGCCGATACGGATGAATGGTGTAGGTCTTTTTCTGCTGGCTGTGCACCGAGAAATACTGCATTCTCACTTTCACTTCTTCGCCGATCGCATCCATCAACGTGCGAACGGTGGCTTTCCGGTGCTCCAGGTCTTTGGGCGCATCAGCGCGAACGCTGATCATATTGTCGAGATTGTCGAGGAACTTGATATTGCGCTCGGGCAGCGCGCTCTCGATCTTTTTAAATGCAGACGCGATATCGTCGGAAAACGGCGGGGCTGCAAGATTCACGACAAGCTTTTTGCTGAAGTA
>QHXA01000015.1:15455-16278 GCA_003222755.1 Acidobacteriota bacterium | reverse complement strand
GCCGCGGCGCCGGTGAGATTGAGATTCGGCGCATTGGGCTCCGGATGGTTCAAGACGTCGGTTGCATCTAAGCGGAACTGCAGAGTCTTGGATTCCGCGAGCTTGATGGACTTGCTGATATTCGCGTCGAAGCGCCAGCGTCCCGGTCCGAAAATTGATCCGATCCCCATCGTCGGATAAGTACCCGGCTGAGCATTCTGAAGGAGGACCTGCCCTGTTTTGGCATCCGCAATTGCATTCAGTGTACAGAATGCCTGCAAGCTTGCCGCGATTGCACTGCATTGCGGGTCTTTCACCGTTGTAAACATCCCGGGTGTCCAGTAAGCCCCGGTTGCCGCCGGAGTGCCGGCGAAGGTCACTTCACCGCCCTTGGTCGGAAACGGCCCAACCAGATCCGGCCGGCCGATCGCATAGAGCGACGTGTTTGCAGTCACCGTGAGTGGCGCGCCGGTGTTGAGGTTCACGATCCAACCGGCCTGCCAGCCTTCGATGATCCGCGCCACAGTCCCGGACGTCTTGCCAAACAAAAGTTTGTTCGGCCCGACGGGCAGCGCGAATGTTCCGTTCGTCCTGAAATCTTGAACCCGAGTGTCGGATTGCACCGAGTAGTCGGCGTGCCGGTTTATCGGATTCGTGTAAGTCGGTCCGAGGCCATACGCACCCGCGGTGCCGAGATTCTTGCTCCACGTGTATGTGGACTGCGTGGTGATACCTCGCGTGAGCCGCATCGTGACCTGCGCTTCAAAGGAATGGTAGTTCGTGCTGTAATCCTGCGTAACGAGATTCACCGGTCCGAACTGAGGATTGGCCACGACGAAATTCT
>QHXA01000015.1:13664-15447 GCA_003222755.1 Acidobacteriota bacterium | reverse complement strand
AGCACTGCGCCATTCCCAATCGCAGCCGGCAAGGTGGGATTTTGTGCAGCCGTGTAGCTCAGCGTGTTCAGTGTGGACGCGACCGCCTGGTAGTTTCCGTTGGCCAGGTTCGAATTGAAGCGGCTATCCGTGCGGAGTACTCCGGCTCCGGTGAGACCACTCTGTCCGACTATGCCGCTCCCCAAATTGATTCCATTGAAAATCTTGTCCAGCAACGGAGACTCGCCTCCAGCCCTCGCCGCATCAAACGCTTCCTTCAATCCGTTGTAGAGAAAATTCGGAATATTGATGTTGAAAGCCGGGTTCCATTGTTTTCGCGCGAGCGTGCCGACGTACCGCAGGTCCACGGTCAGATTTGAACGCACACTTCGCGTGACCCCCAGCGTGAAGTTCTGCGTATACGGCGATACTGTTCCTTGGATTGGGCTGTAGATCGTTTGCTGTCGGTCCGTAGCCGGAACCGGTTGCATCGGCTGAATGCCGTTGTTCAACGGTATTATCGACGACATCCTGGTCAGATCGAAATACGGATTGTTGCTATCACCCTGATAAAGGGCGTTGTTCGCGTTGCCGGGAACGATGACCTCGAAAGATAACGTGTTCGCCGACTGCGGAATTTGATGTGTGATCTGGTAGCCGCCGCGCACTGTGGTCTTGCCCGCGCCAAACCATGGAACTTGCCACGCGAAACCCACGGCCGGGCTGAAATTGTTGTAGTCATTGTTGTACCAAGGGATGCCGGGATTCGGCGAGTTCTTGCTGACATATTGAATGGTCGTGTTTGTGCCGCGAACGCCGGCTTTCATCCAATCGGAAAATCCCGATCCCGATATTCCCCAAATGCCAGCCGGTCCTCCGACAGGAAGGGGCATCAAGCCTCGGGCTTCATATGGCGTTCCATAATAGTCCCAGCGCACGCCGAGATTCAGCGTGAGCGTGCTCCTCACCTTCCAATCATCTTTGAAAAAGATGCTGGCTTCATTTCCGTGGAGATCGCGAATTCGGAATGGAAATGTTTTGTAGTCTTCCCATGCGCTGAGTTTCGTTGGATCTTGCATGAACAGGGCCTGCGTCACGTTGGCCAGCGAACCGGAGAGGAAATCGAGGAGATTACGCATCGTCGCGTTGTTGCCGCTGGCGCTGGTTCCTGCCAGTCCCGGCATGTTCGTGGTGCTGATTGCAGCTGTCGATATCGGAGCGAATGGCGTCTCGCCGCCAACGGCTCTCGGGATCGTGGTTGCCACGGCGCCGGAACCGCCCATCTCATATCCAAGTGAGTGTCCCCGGCGGATTTCACCGCCAACCTTGAAGGCATGCTTGGCTTTCGTCCAACTCAGATTGTCGCCGTATGTCGTCAAAACGGTCGTGTCCAAATATGAAGCTGTAGCGCCGCCGCCGACGATTTGATTCGTCTGGAAATTTACGACGCCCAGTCCGAGAGCGGGAACGAGAGGATAGCCGTTATAGTTTGGGATGAACGCTTGTGTCTTTGCGCCAGTTTTCGGGTCGTTCACCGGGTTGTAAGAATTCGAGCCCGTGCGGCGCATACCGACGCGGGCCTCGTTCACAAGCGTTGCCGACAGTGTGGAAAGAAAATTGAATGAGAGGTTCTGTGGCCGGCGGAAGACGCTTCCCTGGAAGCCGTTCGGCCATGTCGCATAGTTGAAGTTTCCGTGGGAATACTCGTACGTGTACGACACACCGAGTTTGTTGTTCGCATTGAAATTGTGATCGATCTTAGTGTTGATCTGCTGGCGAGCGAGCGTACCCGTTCTACCGAATA
>QHXA01000015.1:11457-13631 GCA_003222755.1 Acidobacteriota bacterium | reverse complement strand
GCGGTATTCAGGCCGTCGCCAACTTCGTAGTTGTTCGGCAGCGGCATCGTGCCCATCAATTTTGTGACGTATCCCGTCGGATCGATCGCCTTGCGGAACGGATCCCAATTCGTTGCCGGCTGCGCAACTGCGTCCGAGCAATCGGCTCTGGTCGGTGAGTTCACCAGGCTACCAAAGACCCTCGCGTATCGAAGGCTGCCTGAGAACGGTGTGCCATTGGGGTTTGTGGCCGGTGTGACCGGGTTGCCAAGTCCGTCGACCACCGCAATCGTCGGCGTGTTGCCTGTAGCTTGAAGCGGCGCGATTGCATTTCCATTATTCCAACCATCGAAGTACCGGAAGATGCCATTGCGCGCACAGGGCGTCAGCACAATCTGATTTTGAGTCGTGCGCGCGCGGACCAACGAATCGTCGAATAAAGCGAAGAAGAACGTTTTGTTTTTGACGATGGGTCCACCGATGCTACCGGTGAATTGGTGTGTATTGTTCCAATCCGATTTGATCGGTTTCCACGCGCCGGTCTTGGGATCGATTTGCCGGTTATTGTTCCATGTGTTGGCGTCCAATCCGCTGTTTCGGGCATTCCACACGCCGCTGCCCCGAAACTGATTCGTTCCCGAGCGTGTCAGGAATTGAATCTGACCATTACCGCGCCCCATCTCCGCATCGACGGGTGCGGTGATGATGCGGACTTCCCCAACCAGGTCCGGATTGATGAATGTCGCTGTTTGCACGCCCGCTTGGAAATACCGGCCCGAACCGCTGGCGTCGATGCCGTCCCGTTGCACATTGATGTTCTCCGCCCTCAAGCCGGCAAATGTTCCGGTCACGCCGTCGTCATTCATGCGAACGCCCGGCATCAAAGTGAAAAAGCTGATCACGTTGTTGCCGACAATGGGAAGGTCCTGCACTCGTTGTTGCGAGAGCACTTCGCCAACCGATGAACTGGAGGTTGCCAACAGCGTGTCTGCCGCGACGGTGACTTCAACAGATTGAGCCTGTCCCGCAACCTGCAGTGTGGAATTCAAGCGAACCTGCGCGGCATTCCCGAGCTGAACGTCTGTGAAACTTTTCGTCTGAAAACCCGGCAGCTCGGCCTTGACTGTGTATGTGCCGGGCAGCAAGCCGGTCAGGTTGTACGCTCCGGACTCATTGCTGATGACGGTTGTCACGACTGCAGTCGCATTGTTCGTCGCGGTAACCGTTACGCCGGGCAGCAATGCGTGGCTGCTGTCTTCAATCGTGCCGCTCACGGTCGCGTACGTGGATTGGCCAAATGCGCGTGCTGAGAACGTAACAGACAGTAGCAGTGCTACGAAGATTGAACGTCTCCTCACCATATCCCACCCCTCTTCGATCAAGTCCCGGCAAATTGACGTCGATGCATGATGGTGGGCGGTCATAGACCGCCCCTACAGAAAACCTTAGTTCGATGCGGCGCCACGGCGGGCAATTTCGGCCTGGACACACTCCGAAACGATGTTCCACATCTTGACGTATCGATCGGTGCCGACGATGAAAGGATTTGGGTCTCCGGGCTTCATCGCCTTCAGTTTTGCGAGCCTTTCGGGCGTACCGTCGAAGATTGGGTGGTTTTGCAGTTCCACCTCGACCTTCATTTTTTTCGCGGTGTCCAGGTAATGTGCAATCGACTGCGTGTACTGTTTCAATCCATCGGTCGTGATTCGGTCCAGAGTGAGGATGGTGCCGCCGAAGAGACCCGCTATGCGCGCTTTGCCCTTGTCTTTCACGGGGAAGATAAACGCGAGTGATCCCGGCGTATGCCCAGGGATCGCAACCGGGGTTACCGCCAGTCCTCCGAATTTTATTGGCTGACCTTCCGCAAGCACTAGATCCTTCTTCGGCCGGGCCTGGTTCGCATTCGCGTTCTGATTAGCTGGTGGATTGGCAGGATACATCAGATCCCAATCGGCAGCGGTTGTTCCCACTTTCGTCCCGTAGTGATCCTGGAAATATTTAGCGCCACCGAAGTGATCGGCGTGGCCATGACCCAACAGGATGTATTTAACCTTCGCCGGATCCAGTCCGAGCTTCTGGAGTCCGGGGACGATGACAGTTTCGACTCTGTCGGTATATCCGGAATCGATCATGAGCAGCCCATCCGGCGTGGTGATCACATATACGATCGTTTCCGAATTGCCGACAGCGTAGAC
>QHXA01000015.1:465-11390 GCA_003222755.1 Acidobacteriota bacterium | reverse complement strand
GGTTCATCAGGAACGCGTCATTGCCTGCTATTTTTTTTGCGGCATCAATGTGTGCGAGAGACTGCGGGTTATCTGGCTTTGGCGCTGGCGGAGCGCCACGTTCGCCTCGTGGGCCCGCTCCTCCGCGGTCTTGAGCAGAGGCGACGAGCGCCACGCAAAGTATTATGCAAAGCACGACAGAGAAAATGATCTTCTTTGACATATGCTCCTCCCCGGATTGGTGACAAGGTTTTATACACCTGCAGTCCAAGTTGGCGGAAACCCTTTTGCAGAAACTGTAGCGGCGGCCTATGACCGCCGCTACAGTTATCTGAGCCCGAACGTGAACAAGGCACTGCCGACCTGGATACTGACATACTGTTTGCCATTCACCATATATGTCATCGGGCCCGCAGCGACAGAAGGTCCGAGGTTTGTCTGCCACAGCAACTTGCCGTCACGCGCATCGAGCGCATAGAACGCGCCGTCTCTTCCGCCGCTGAACAACACGTTGGAGGCAGTAGTCAGGATGCCCGCTTCAGTTGACGGAGCGGATTGCCGGAAATCCCACTTCTTTTCTCCGGTCTTTGGATCGATTGCGCGAACCGCGCCATAGGCATCCTCTCCGCGCGCTCCGGGCCTTGGGAAGAGGCCGGCAAAGTTTTGGCCTTCGTGGAACTCCGGTGGCTCCTCACCTTTAATATAGGTTGTCGAACTGTTCTCCCAGGTCGGAATGTAGAACAAACCAGTCTTCGGGCTGTATGACGGCGGATACCAGTTCGTGCCGCCTTGGTTTCCGGGATACACCAGCGTGCCTTCCTTCGTTGGGACAATCCCAGGCGCGGGTATCGGCCGGCCCTTTGGATCAAAGCCAGTTGCCCAATTTGTTTTGACGAACGGCTGTCCCTTCATGTACTCGCCGGTGATGCGATCGATGACGTAAAACATTCCGTTGCGATTCGCCCAGAGCATGACCTTGCGCGTGCGTCCCTGCCATTCGATATCGGCCAGCACCGGAGTTTGCGTGGAATCCCAGTCGAACTCGTTATGCGGAGAGAACTGGTAATACCACTGGAGTTTCCCGGTATCCGGATTGAGCGCGATAACCGAACAACTGTAAAGGTTATCGCCGAGTCTGGCCGCTCCGTCCCAGTCCGGACCAGGATTTCCTGTGCCCCAGTAGGTCAGGTTCAAATCGGGATCATACGAACCCGTCACCCAGATTGGCGCTCCGCCGTGCATCCAAGAATCGCCGCTCCAGGTTTCGTGCCCGGGTTCGCCGGGCCCGGGAACGGTGTTGAATCGCCAGACTTCTTTCCCCGTATTCACGTCCCACGCAGCGATGAATCCGCGCACGCCGTACTCGCCGCCGGCGGGGCCCGCGATGACCTTGTCTTTCACGACGAGCGGCGCGTGCGTGAATGCATAGCCTTGCTTTGGATCAGCGGCCGGGGTGTTCCAGAGTTCCTTTCCGGTCTTCGCATCGATCGCGATCATGCGCGCATCGAAAGCGGCCAGGAACACCGTATCGCCGAGGATCGCCAGACCGCGTGAGAGCTTGCCGCAGCAGTTGCGCGCGGCAGGGTCCGGCTTATGCGAATAGGTCCAGATCGTCTTTCCCGTGCCCGCATCCAATGCAATGACATCGTTCGGACTTTGGATCGTGTACATGACGCCGTTCACGACCAGCGGTGTCACCTCGTGTTTGTCCAGCGAACGCGATTGGAACACCCACTTCAGTTCGAGCTCCCGGGCGTTTTCCGGAGTGATCTGCGCGAGTTCGCTATGCCGTTGGCTGGTGAGCGAACCGCCGTAGGTGAGCCAGTTGTGCGGTTCTTGATTCGCTTTCAGGATGCGTTCGAACGAGACGTTCGGTGCGGGCGCCTCGCGGTTCTGCGGTCCCTGAGGACCTTGGGCGAGCATGCTTGCAGCCGCGAAGAATGCGGCGACGGAGATGAAAAAGAAAGTGCGTTTGATCATATATACCTCACTGATCGCACCGCCGAGCGGTGCCTGCATCAGTTCGGCAGCGCAAAAACGTGAATCGCATTGTTGCGCTGCGGATTAATTCCAGTCACTCCCGAGCGCGGGAAAAGACCCGCCGTGATGGCGCCGAGACCGGTAACGACAGCGACATACTGTTTTCCATTCACCGCATAGGTGATCGTGCTCGTTTGGATCGGACCGCCCAGCGTGGTCTCCCAGAGGATCTTTCCCGTATCCGCATCGAACGCTCTGAACTTCTGATTCAGGTCTCCCCAAAAAACTACATCGCCTGCGGTCACAAGCGTTGCGCCATTGCCCGGAACGGAGCCTTCATAGAAACGCACGATTTCACCAGTTGACGCATTGACCTTCGCAATCCCGCCATACTTTTCCGGATCCGATCCCGGACGACGCACGCCCTGCCGGCGTTCGGGCTGGCTGCCATCATTCGGAGCGCCACGGCCCCGGCCTCCGCCGGCGCCAGCCACAGGAGCGGGAGCCTGGCCCTGCGCTTGAGTGGGCGCGGGCACCGCACGGGTCATATCGAGACAGTCATCGACGTATGGAATGTAAAACGAGTTCTTGCCCGGGTGATACGCCATCGGCCAGTAGCTCTTGGTATTGTAAGCGCAAATGACGTGGTGTTCTCCGGGTTGCTTCAGCACAAGGTCCCAGTTGATGGTCGTCTTTCCCGTTTTCACATCGATGTCGGAGATCAGGAAATTCGGCTCCGCATATGGAAAAGGATTCGCCCACAGAAACTGTCCTGTCGTGCGATCGAGCGCAAAGATTCCTCCGCCTTCTCCGACATTGAAGGTGATGTCTCTCTCCTGACCTTTTGCGATATCCGGATTGATCCACTTGACGAATTTCGGATCGGGACTGACTTTCGTCCGGATCAGGATTCGTTCGTTGGTGTAGTCCTGATCCCAGTCGTCGCCGGGCAGGTGTTGGTAATACCAGCTCAGCTTTCCGGTTTCCAGATTCAGGGCGACAGTCGAATTGCTATAGAGATCGGCCGGTGCGGTTTTCGGAATAGCATCGACGTTGCCCGCGTGCCGCGCTGCTCGCGT
Source organism: Acidobacteriota bacterium (assembly GCA_003222755.1). Lineage (GTDB taxonomy): Bacteria > Acidobacteriota > Terriglobia > 20CM-2-55-15 > 20CM-2-55-15 > 20CM-2-55-15. The sequence goes on along the minus strand of QHXA01000015.1, from coordinate 8,352 downwards.
GTTCGGCGTGGGATTCGCAACGCCCCAATACACGGTCTTGCGAACGGGGTCGTAGGATCCGCCAAGACCCCACGTTGACGCGGTGCGTCCGGCCTCGGGTGCTCCTCCCCAGGTCGCATCGCCGACTGGATCGTCCGAACCCGCTGCAGTGTAGAACCGCCATACTTCTTTGCCGGTTCGCGCATCGTGCGCGGCAATGTAACAGTTGGCGCGCGCCCCGTTGCAGGTACGGCCGGTGAGGACTTTGTCGCCAAACACGAGGGTTCCCGAAGATAAGCCACCGGTGGACTGCGTTTCCCAACGGACGTTACCCGTAGCGGCATCGAGACCGACAATGTAGTTGTCGGGCGCGGCGAAAATCACGATGTCTTCAAAGATACCGAGCGTCTTCGGCCGTGCGGCGCCGCCGTTTGGGCGTTTGTATTCCCAAATCAGATTGCCGTTCGTGGCGTCGAGCGCCTGCACGGCAGTCTTCGGCATTCCATTCTCTTGGGAAGGCACCTCAACGTACATGATCCCGTCGTGCACGATGGGTATGATTTCGATCGCGCCCGGCAGCAAATCCTTCTTCCACACCTGGGCCAGGCGGCTGACGTTTTGCTTTGTGATCTGCTTCAACGGACTGTAGCGTTGCGCGTCATACGTCCGGCTATACATGAGCCAATCGTCAGCAGGCGGGTTCAACAGCATCGCCTGAGTCACCGGCTTCACAGTTCGGCCCTGCGCTACAGCCGCTGTTGCGATTGCCGCGACAAGAATTAATGTCACGAAGAATGATGCCGTCTTCATGAGTCTCCTCATCCGTCACCCCGGAGGGGTGCGAAATGGCGAATCTCCTAGCACCGATCGGGCTGTTCAGTTTGCCTTCGTCGCCTTCGTCTCGAAATCCAGGTTCTCGGTAATCCTGCTACCGTCCTTGCGAAACACGTCCGCGAGCAGACGTATCCGTCGTTTGGCTTCTGTCAAATCAAAGTTGTTGAGGTTGATATTGAGGAGGTCAACGTACCACGGCAACTTCACGTCCTCCAGCACGTACGTCTCGACGATTTCACGCGCAATGGGCAGTGTCGTGTTCTTCGAGACATCATGAACATCACGGTTACTCGCGCTGCGTAACTTCTCGTACTCCTCGGCAAGCAGACGCCTGAACATCGACGCGGTGAACGTGTCACCCGCTTTCACGCCGACTTCTTTGTCGTCTTCGGTGACATTCGCGTTTTTGTGTAGCCATTCCCATAAGATGCTCAGTCGGATCTCGCCGGTGGCCATGTCTTCCATCAGGTACATGACATCGTCATTGCCGAAGTAGTCTGCGGGCTTGAGCGCGGCTGCCTGAAGGCCCTGGCCGAACGCATTGCCATACTGCATCGCCACGCTGATGAGATCGCGCGCGCCGCGTACGGTACGAGGCGCGTTCTCCAGCATGAAGAGTCCGTCGGCATCGGCTTGCGTATAGGTGAGCGGCGGAAACTTGCGGCCCATTTGGTTATCCTGTCCGGCCTTTTCCCACACAGGCCGCACAATGTGGACCATCTTCCAGTGAGCCACCCATTTACCGTTGGCCCCTTCGCGCTGCTCGCGTTCGGCGCCCGCAACGGCTTTCTTCATGGCCGCGGTAACGCCGGCTTCTGATCCGACGGGGATTTGGGGCTCCATGCCGCCTTCCCACAGCGCATACTGGCCCAGTCTGTCGGGCGTGCTGCATGCGCGGCGGACACGGTCTTCATAGATGCGCATGTAGCCATACGTCATCGTGATCGCGTCGATATTCGGGTTGATGAACCCGTTGTCCCATGCCATCGCATCGGACACGCTGTTGATGTAATCCCATCGACCTGTATTGAACCCGATAAAGTGTTGTCCCAGCGCAGCGCGAATCTCCATCAGTTGGAAACATTGTTCGACCTGCTCGACGAGCACGTACACCTTGATCGTGCCGTCCGGAAGCCCGAGATGCTGTTCCAGGCCCGACAGTATATTGCTCCAAAGCGCGGCCTCTTCCGCCGTCTGTATTTTGGGCAGATACAGCACGAGAGACGATCCGTCCTGGCGCAGGCGTTTGTAGTTATTGACGATGAATAACGTTGTATCCACGATCGACGCGGAAAAGCCGCCGCCGCTCCTCGGCCGGATGTGACGATCATCCAAGTGAAGGCCGCGGGCGCGAAACATTTTGGTCGTGAATTCGAGTTGCTTGACCCAATTATCGATGATCGGTTTTCCAAAAAAGCCTTTCCCCCAGTCATTCATTTCCGCGGCGACTTGCTCTGCCGTCTTCATGAACACATTGTCACGGTGGATTGCCAGCTTCAGATTCCGCTGATTGTCGAGCGACATGCTCGAGATCTGGCCGAGCGCATCTTCGCCATCGAACATCCAACCGTCGGCACCCGAGAGCAACGCATACGCGATATTGCGGATACTCTTGTCGAGCGGAGAGTTCGGCTTCGCAGCGGGACCGGTGCCTTGAATCCACTGCCTGCGGAGATCTGCTGGAATCTCGCTGCCGATGAAGTTGCCGTCCCTCGCATCCTGTACCTTAATATTTGTGCGGGCGATGGTGGCGGATCGATCCAGAAACTTGATTCGTTCTTTGTTTCGAAAGCGCGCCGCTCGCCTCGCCGTGCGCGCTGCGAGCACTGCCTTCCGCTCAGCGTCGAACTTCGCTAACGCATCGAGAGCATCCAACGCCTCCGGCGTGAAAACATCCTGGTATTCCCTTTCCAGATTGCCTCGAATTTCAAACGAACGTGTCCCCATGAGTCACCCCTTGTAAAAACGTAATTGGGCATCTTAGCGGTTATGGGCGGATTCGGCAACGGCGCAGAGTTCTGGAGTTCTGGAGTTCCGCACCGCGGAGCGGTGCTCGGAAATTATCCAGGGGTACGCGTTTTTTGCGTACCCCTGGATATGCAACAACTATGGAATCCGCGCCCTGAAAGGGTGGCGAGGACTCCTCGACACCCCGCAGAGAGCTTGTCAGAACGTGCCTGGGAAGGCGTCCTTGCCGCGGATGTAGTTGTGAGTATTTTGTGCGGGATTGCGGTTCACCAACGGACGGCCATATAGCGGGTGTTTGAGGCTGCGAACCTCATGCTCGATTGTGAAAAGGACTTCATTACTCTCCACATCGACAATATCTTGAAAACGCCATTCGTGCGCATCCGTGTCTCGCGTAAGCCCGTTGCGTTCGAGCAGCCGCCGATACGGGCTGGAGAAGTCGGCAATATAAATTTGGATGTGATGTCCGTCGTAAGGCTCGATGCGTTCGGCAGTCTCACGGAAGAACACGTATTGATCTCTTCCTACGGAAATCGATGCCGTTATCGCTCCATCGCGCATTCCGGCATTTGCGGCGGCGCCCATAATCTCTCGATAGAAACGCGCGATCTGAGCGGCGGTTCCAGGGCGGACATTGAACTCGACATATGCGAGGGCGAGTTCAGTGCACCCGAACTCCAGGGACGGCCCGTGACAGCGAAAGCGATTTCCCCAAGGGCATTTCACCGCCACAAAGCTTTCGCGATCGACAAAACCGAACTGCGTGTGTGAAAGCGGTGAAAGGACCTCGCTCAGCCGGTGCGTCAGCGCCCTCAAGTCCGGCACGACAAGGCCAATCGTTCCCCGAACCCGCTGGGGATCGCCCGTCGGCAGGTGCATCTGGTTGCGACCGATGTTAATCCACATGTTGTCGACACCGGTCATCATGTAGGGATCACGCGTAAGACCGAGGCCCGAAACGTAGAAAAGAGTCGCCAGACGCTGGTCGGGCTGCGTCACGTTCACATGTTCCAGGTGAACGATGTTGCTGACATTCTCAAGCGTCCGATCGGGAACGGGTTCCATAGTTACTTCCTTGACTCTCGATTTTCAGGTATAAACAATCCTCACCTCAAGGAATTGTCCCATGCAACATCGCATCGTGAAATCGCTCAGCGTTGTTCCGATCATCCTACTGCTGTCGGTCCTCGCCTTCGGTCACCAGGGTGGGCGGGGCGCAATGCGCCGGCTCCCGGGCCTCCTCACGACCCGCACGATTTGTCCGGCATCTGGTTGGGTCGCGCCGCTGGGGCGCTCAACAACCCACCGCCATCATTCACTCCGGCTGGTAAAGCCGCGAACCCAACAACACTGAACGGCATCGTGACGGAATTCGTGTGGAGCAATCCACATTGCCAGCTGTACTTCGATGTCAAGGACGCCAACGGCAAGGTCACGAACTGGGCAGGGGAATTGAATAGTCCAAGCGTTCTGGGCAGAGAAGGTTGGACAAAACGTCAATTCAAGCCCGGTGAGCAGATTACAATTACGCTGTTTCCGTCCAAGGCAGGCACGCCCGTAGGAGTCGTGGACAGGACGCATGGGATCCTCGCCAACGGGAAAGAACGAGTGCCTGCGGCTCAACGAAACGTGGACTGACAAGTCTTCGTACCGAAGACTGCCGCTCGTTAGCTTGTTACACAGCTTGTTAATCTGGCCTTTGACAAATCGACCGGGTAACGTATGATATCTAGGCAACAAAATGTTGCAAATTCGTTTGGAACCTCCTTGGTCCTTGTTCGGAGAGTTTGATTCTATTCAGGTCTGCCCTTCCACAAAGCTCTTGAAGTTCCTGACAACTAAAACAAAGGTAAAAACATGGCAAAGAAAATTTTCGTAGGAAATCTATCTTTCCAAACGACGGACAGCGACCTGAATGACTTGTTCGCGCAGTTTGGCGAGGTGGAATCGGTCAGTATCATCACTGATCGCGACACTGGCCGATCCAAAGGCTTCGGGTTTGTGGCAATGAACGACGAGAGCGCAGAAAAGGCGATCTCGCAATTGAACGGAACCGAACTTAACGGCAGGGCGCTCACGGTGAATGAAGCACGGCCGATGGTGAAAAGAGACTTCGGTGGCGGCGGCCGTCAGAACAGTGGCCGCGGCGGTGGTCGCGGTGGATACGGACGATATTAATTAGGCTATAAAGAAAAGGCGCCACAGGTGTGAAAGCCTGTGGCGCCTTTTTTCGTTGGCTGGAGCGCTTTCGGAGTTGGCGCCTTTACTGCTTGTTCACGCGCATATGGGTTGCGAGACCGATGGCGTGTAATGCGCGGATCGTGTACCAGCCAATATCCACCTGCCACCAGCGGCGGCTGAAGCGGGCGGAGCCGGGACAGGCATGATGATTACCGTGCCAGTTCTCTCCCCATGCGGTGAGTTGGAGCGGGCCGAGCCACCAGATGTTCTGGCTTGAATCGACTCCCTCGGCAAGCCCGGGCTTCAAATGCAGCAGGCTGTTGACGAAAGCCTGCATGTGAAGGCAGTACACCAGGCGGATCGCGCCGATCCAGAAGAGGCCGGCCCAGCCGAATAGCCCATATCCAAAGACGATGGAAATGAGGACAAGCGGAATCTGAAGCTTGGCCCAGATCGTGTAGCGTGTCCGAATCACATCCGGACACCACTTCTTCATCGACGATGGCTCCCATTGATACAGCCATCTCAGATGAGCCCACCAGAATCCACCGTGACGCGGGCTGGAGACATCCTCGATCGTATCGGCCTTCGCATGGTGATTCCGATGATTCGCGATCCACGTGTGCGGCGACCCCGATCCATTGAATACCGCCGCGAAGATCAGCACCTGCTCAACAATCGGATTCAGTTTCACGGCCCGGTGCGCGAGTCCGCGATGGTACGCCACTGTCGTCCCTAATGCGCCGATGCTCGCGAGGCTGAAGCTCCACAAAAAGACGTTCCAGCCTGGAACCGGGAACAGCGCGATTCCGATAACAGCAAGAACGTGGACTGTGACGATGTACGCGAGAGTCCCCGAATTTTCCCCTTCTACTTTCCACCATGGGAGCGTCCACGGATGACGCTCGACGAGCTTTTGCTCAGACACAGGGCGGCTCATCGTCCTAGGCGACCCGGGCGCCGGCCGAAGCCGCCTCGCGGACCGAAGCTTCGCCACTGCACTGGACGTCCGGACGCGCCCGGAACCTGTTTCCGCAGCGCCGCCGCGGTCGTGGAGTGGAACGCATGCCCTTCAACCGCCGGCAATTCGTATTTGATCAATTTTTCAATTCCTCTCAACATCGAAATCTCACTGGCATCGCAGAAGGAAAGAGCAATGCCTGCCGCTCCCGCCCGCGCGGTCCGGCCGACGCGGTGGACATAGTTCTCGGCATCGTTGGGTAGTTCATAGTTGATGACGTGGGAAATGCCCTCAACGTCGATTCCACGGGCCATGATGTCGGTCGCGACCAGAACCGTGATCCGGCCTTTATCAAACGCGGCCAGGCTCCGCTGCCGTCCGTTCTGAGTTTTGTTCGAGTGGATCGCGTCAGCGGAAATGCCGTTGCGCGACAGATGCCGCATTAGGCGGTCTGCCCGATGCTTGGTGCGAGTAAAGACCAGCGCTCTTTGAACATCGCTGCGTTGCAGAATATCGACCAGCAGCGATCCTTTGTCCGCCTGATCCACAAACAGAACTTTCTGATCGACCTTCACGGCGACCGAGGCGGGCGGAGTGGTGGCAACATAAACCGGATTCTTCAACATGTCGGATGCAAGTCCCGCGATTTCCGGAGAAAGCGTTGCGGAGAACAGCAGCGTCTGTCTTGCCGCTGGGATGCCGGAAACAATCGCGCGCACGTCATGAATGAATCCCATGTCGAGCATTCGATCGGCCTCGTCGAGGACCAAAATCTCGATCTCGTCCAGCCGCGCATGCTTCTGACGGATGAGGTCGAGAAGACGGCCTGGTGTGGCCACGAGAATATCCGGCCGGTTTCGCAACGCGCTGACCTGCACATTCGTCGATACGCCTCCAAGAACCACGGTCGTTCGCAGCGGCAGATGCCGGCCATAGGTCCGGAAGCTGGTTTCCACTTGCAGTGCAAGCTCTCGAGTCGGAGTCAGTACGAGTGCGCGCAGGCCGTTGCCTTTGCGCCGTTGCAGCATGTCGAGCATCGGCAGGCAAAACGCTGCGGTTTTCCCCGTGCCGGTTTGCGCGGTCGCCATAACGTCCTTGCCGGACAATATTTCAGGAATCGCCGCGCGTTGAATATCCGTCGGTTGACGATAGCCTTCGTCGCGAATTGCGCGAAGAACAGCTTCAGTCAAATTGAAATCTTCAAAACATTTTCTTGAATTCATAAACACCTGTCTTGTGTTTACCGAGATCTACGGCGGAATTTCTCGGTTAAACGCCAAAAGGTGCCGAGGAGTAACGCAGACAATCGCGGAAGGTTAACTTTGGAAGGCTAAAACTTTCCCAAAAGACCGGGAGCAGTGTACCACGTTCAGAACTCAAATGCGTTGTTTTTCAACTCTTAGGATATCCTGGGCCTCAGAAAGGAAGAGTCAGCGCGCTCAATTGCCTTTCAACTTTTTAATTACAGCCGCGCTCGTCAATAATTCAAGTTGAGCTTCTAACCGAATGACGCGGGCTGTAAGGTCTTCGATTTTTGTCTGTTGCGCCTTCACCGCCTCGGCTTGGCGCGTGACCTTGTCCTCGAGTTTGATCATTGAAGTCAGTGCGCTCCAGACACGATCCGTCAGGGCCATTATGAATTCCGTCGGACGGAGCGCTTCGCCTCCATTGCCGCAATGCGTTTATTACTGGCTTCAATGAACTTCAGTGCGTCGTCGATTGATGCGCTCGCTCGATCAGCCGCGGCTTTGGCAGCGTCAGCCAAGGTGTTCAGTTCTTCATCCATCTCGGCCGATCTATAGGCCGTTGCACCTCTGCGCATTAATTCCGAAATCCCCAGACCAAGTTTCTTAGCCTTGGCACTAATTGCCTTCTTTTCCTTCGCGGTGGTCTGCACGACAATCCTTTCAACTGCTGCTGCCATCAACGGCCTCCTAAGATAGACATGTACATTACATGTACAT
>QHXA01000015.1:0-448 GCA_003222755.1 Acidobacteriota bacterium | reverse complement strand
ATGCCGGATACTGAAAGGCGGCTGCAGCGCTGGTATCGCCAACCATTGGAACAGCCGATTTACGTATGCCACGGGAAATACCACCTTGATCCGGCACACCACAAGATTATCTTAATTGGCGAAACGCGCGCCCTCTGGCTGAGAATCAACGGAATGCCGACCTGCGCTGCTTCGAGAACTTATTGGTGTTTCCGGCTTTCATATCGCAGACGTTTTGGTTTTTTTGAAGCAGAACTCAAGCGCTCCGAACTGTCGAAGGCTTCCTTAAGCCAGTCCGTCAAAGGTGGCTCGACCTGGTCACGGTGAGTGATGTGAACCAGGTGCGCCACTTTAAGTTTTGAAGCCGGGAGTGTCTTGCGTACGAGAGGATTCCTGAGCGTTCGTCCCAGGAAGAAACAAATCTCCAGCACCTTTTTCTTCGGCCGAACGAAGAAGTAGCAAGCGTTGC
>QHXA01000671.1 GCA_003222755.1 Acidobacteriota bacterium | reverse complement strand
CATGGTCGTCGGCACGCTTTTCACGTTGTTGGTGGTGCCATCGATCTACATGCTTGTGGCGCGGAGGCGCGAAACTGCGAATTCGCCGGAAGTGGTCAATGCTGAGATGGCTCTCGCGCTGTAGGGGCGGTCTATGACCGCCCACCGCACCGCGGAGCGGTGCTCGGAAATTAGCCAGGGGTACGCGGTTTTTGCGTACCCCTGGAAGACGTCGACAACTCAGGAATCCGCACACTGAGGGGGTGTCGAGGATTCCTCGCACCCTTTCCGAGGGTGCAGCTGTTTTTGGTTTCAGACAACCGGGGGTTGCGCTCGCTGCCGCTCGCTTAACCCCCCGGCTAATTTCCTGACGCACGCCTCCGGCGTGCGCAAAATGGACAAACTTGAGCCTGCGGTCATAGACCGCCGCTACAGAAATCATATGAAGATGCAATGCATCGCGATCGTACTAATAACCTTCCTGCTGGTTGGCTGCCGAACCGTTGGCCCCAACTACAGCAGACCGAAAATTACTCCCCCCGATGTTTTCCGCGGCGCGCTCGCGCAATCGGCTCCATCCGATCCGGCTTCGCTAGCAGATCTGAAATGGTTCGAGGTATTCAAGGATGAGCGGTTGCAGGAATTGATCCGCAGAGCGCTGGCCGGAAACTACGATCTGCGCGACGCTGTCGTGCGTGTGGATGCAGCGCGCGCGAATCTCGGGATCACAAAGGCCGATCAGCTTCCAGCCATTGCTGTCAACAGCGATATCACGACTCTTCGTAACTCCACAGGTGGAGCCTTTCCCCTTCCTCAGGGATTCCAGCAAAGACGGACATTCGGCAGCGTAGCGCTCAATTTCCTCTCGTTCGAGGTAGACGTCTGGGGCAGGCTACGGCGCGCCACCGAAGCTGCACGGGCGGACCTACTCGCGACGGAAGAGAACCGCAAGGCAGTAGTCACAACATTAGTGAGCGAAGTCGCGACAGCGTACTTCAACCTGCTCGAATTGGATATGGAGCTGACTATTGCCCGTCGAACGCTAGCTACGCGCGAGGAATCCTTGAGGCTCATCCGGCATCGTGAACACAATGGTCTTGCAACTGTTCTGGAAATCCGGCAGGGTGAGCAACTCGTTCAGGCCGCCGAGCGAGAGATCCCGGCGATCGAGCAGTTAATCGAGCAGACGGAGAACTACATCAGTCTGCTGCTCGGCCGGAGTCCGGGCGCGATTACGCGCGGGCGCTCGCTGACAGACCAGGAGCAGCCGCCAGCTGTGCCTCCAGGGCTGCCGTCCGCATTGCTTGAGCGCCGCCCGGACATTCGGGCCGCCGAGCAGACGCTCGCCGCGGCTAACGCGATCATCGGGGTTGCTAAGGCTGCCTACTTTCCACGAATCAGCCTGACGGGCTTGTTCGGCTCTCAGAGCAACCAATTGTCGGGGCTCTTTACAGGCGCTTCAGGAGTGTGGCAGTTTGTGCCTCAGGTCACGCAACCGCTATTCACCGGCGGCCGCATCCGCTCGAATGTGGAACTTGCGACCGCGCAGGAACAGATTGCGCTGATTCAGTATGAACGAGTGATTCAAACCGCGTTTCGAGAAGTGTCCGATGCGCTTGTCGCGCATCAGAAAGTGCGCGAGATTCGCTCGAAACAAGAACTGCTGGTGGCCACACTCCAAGACCGATCGCGTTTGTCCTATATCCGGTACCGCGGCGGCGTTGACACGCTGTTGAATGCGCTGGATGCCGATCGCGACTTCTTCGATGCGGAATTGGGACTTGCCCAAAGCAGACGAAACGAACTGTTGGCGTTGGTCCAACTATACAGAGCACTCGGTGGTGGTTGGCAGGAATAGTCGCGCTCTGCCTTTCCGGATTTTCGGGAGTTGGCGGCGCTCCTGACGCCTGGCCAGGATGTCTGATCCTAGGACCTTCCAATCGGCTCGAATGCCATCGGCGAGCCCTTCGACCGGATCTCTCCTCAGATGCACTACCTATCCCTGCAGTATGTCGGCCGTATTGACTCGGTGAAACAGTTGGAGTAGCGTTTGCGCAACGTTCAAGTGAAAAACAATGTTTGGGGATGTGTGTCCTTCGCGCGTTCTTGAAGGCAGGGAAGTAACCCACAAGGAGGGCTTGTTATGACTCGTTTGGGAACCTTTCTCATATCAGTCGTTGTCATCACCACGTACATGACACTAATGCCGAGCGTCGCATCGGCACAGAGTGGCTTCGCAGGAATAGTCAAGGACCCTACAGGTGCAATCTTACCTGGAGTGACAGTGGAAGCTTCGAGTCCGGCGTTGATTGAAGGCCGCCGTTCCGCCGTCACCGATGAAAGGGGGCAGTACAAGATACTTGATCTGCGCCCGGGTACCTATACCGTGACGTTTACATTGCCGGGATTCAATACACTCAAGCGTGATGCCATCGAGTTGCCGGCAAACTTCACGGCAGCCCTCAACGTTGAGCTCGACGTCGGCGGTCTCGAGCAGACCGTGACTGTCACCGGAGAGACGCCCCTCGTCGACACGCAGAGCGCTGTTACCCAACAGGTGTTGCCGCTGCAACTGATCAACACGGTCCCAATGGGTGGCCGCAACATCCAATCGATCGGCGCCGTTCTCACCGGCATTACGCAATCGCTGCCGGATGTGGGTGGCGCTCAAGGGATGCAACAAACCTACATGGCCGTTCATGGCAACGATCCACGCAACAACAGCATACAGGTGGATGGCATGAGCCTCAACGGAATCGAGGGCGACGGCGCGATACAGCAGTACTACAACCCAATGATGTTCTCCGAAATGAGTTACCAGACGGGCGCGGTCTCGGCTGAAACGTCAGCCGGCGGCGTCCGGGTGAACATGATTCCAAGGGACGGCGGCAACAGTTTCAAGGGCGACCTGTTTTTCTCCACAACAA
>QHXA01000014.1:13869-15956 GCA_003222755.1 Acidobacteriota bacterium | reverse complement strand
TTACCGGACCGAGCGCGAGAAATTCGATGCCGCCGTGAAGGAAATCAGACAGTGCAATGAAAAGGGCCAGCCCGTACTCGTCGGCACGATCTCCATCGACCGGTCGGAGAAGCTCAGTGGGTTGCTCAAAAAGACCGGCGTGAAGCATGTGGTATTGAACGCGAAATACCACGAGAAGGAAGCCGAGATCGTCGCGCAAGCTGGACGCAAGGCCGCAGTGACCATCGCGACCAACATGGCGGGCCGCGGTACGGACATTCTGCTCGGTGGTAATGTCGAATTCATGGCGCGCGAGGTCTTGCGTAAGGGCGGTATCGACCCGCTCACCGCCACACCGCAACAATGGAACGAAGCAATCGCTGAAGTAAAGCCGCAAATCGACAAAGAGCATGAAGAAGTCGTTCAGGTTGGCGGCTTGCATATTATCGGCACGGAACGGCACGAAGCGCGGCGTATCGACAATCAGCTTCGCGGACGTTCGGGCCGCCAGGGCGATCCCGGTTCCTCCCGCTTCTATGTCTCACTTGAAGACGATCTAATGCGGATTTTCGCAGCCGACCGGATCTCCGGAATCATGCAGCGGCTCGGAATGGAAGAAGGCGTCCCCATCGAATCGCGGTTCGTTTCAAAGCAAATTGAAAATGCGCAGAAGCGTGTTGAAGGACAGAACTTCGGCTCCCGCAAACATGTTCTCGAATATGACGACGTAATGAACAAGCAGCGTGAAGCCATTTACGGCTTGCGCCGGCAACTGCTCGAAGGCGAAGACCAGAAAGAATATTTGATCGGTATCGCCGACGACATCATGATCGACTTCGTTGCAACATACGCTTCCGAGAAGACGCACCCCGATGAATGGGACCTGGACGGGCTTCAAACGGCGGTTTTGCGACAGTTCGGTTTCGATTTCCGCGCTGAAGGTATCGATCCGAGCCAGATGAGTTCCAAAGAGGTCGAAGAGAAGCTATTGGCGAAGGCTCACGAGAAGTACGACCAAAAAGAGGCCATCATCGGTTCTGCTGCCATGCGCTATCACGAACGCATGCTCATGCTGCAAATCGTGGATTCACAGTGGAAGGACCACCTTCTCGCAATGGACCATCTCAAAGAAGGCATCGGCCTCCGCGGCTATGGCCAGCGCGATCCGCTGGTGGAATACAAGAAAGAATCCTACGAGCTGTTCGAGGCGCTGATGTCACGCATTGAGGAAGACACATTGCGATTCCTTTTTCTGCTTCAGCCTGTAGAAGAACAAAAGCAGGCGGAACAGATAGAGCGCAAGCGCAAACGCGCCGAATTCGTCATGTCACAACAGAGCGGCAATGGCGGTGGCGGTACGCCACAGACCGTTAGACGCACCGGCGCCAAGCTCGGGCGAAACGATCCCTGCTGGTGCGGCAGCGGAAAGAAATACAAGAAGTGTCATGGGGTGAATGTTTGATCGATAAAAAAATTTCAGGCGACGCTTATACTTTCGACGACGTCCTGATTATTCCTCTCAAATCAGACGTCCTGCCCACCGAAGTTCGAACGATCACCAAACTGACGAACCGGATTGAATTGAATGTGCCCATCGTGAGCGCTGCGATGGATACCGTCACGGAGTCGCGCCTGGCAATCGCGCTCGCGCAGCAAGGCGGAATTGGAATCATCCACAGAAACATGCCGATCGATAAGCAAGCCGCCGAGGTGGATAAAGTGAAGCGGTCGGAGAGCGGCATGATCGTGGATCCGATCACCATGTCGCCGAATGACAAGATCGCAGACGCTGTGAAGCTCATGGCGCATTACAAGATCTCCGGTGTGCCGATCACCGAAGATGGCCGGCTCGTTGGTATTCTGACGAATCGCGACCTGCGGTTTGAGACGCGCTTTCATCTGCCGATCCGCGAAGTCATGACGAAGGACAATCTCGTCACCGTTCCTGTAGGAACGACATTGGAAGAAGCGCAGCGCATCTTGCACAAACACCGGATCGAAAAGCTGCTCGTCGTGGATAAGAATCAGAACCTGAAGGGACTGATCACGGTCAAAGACATCACCAAGAAGATCAAATATCCTTTATCTGCAAAAGACAATCAGGGCCG
>QHXA01000014.1:13312-13863 GCA_003222755.1 Acidobacteriota bacterium | reverse complement strand
GCGTCGGGGCCGCGATTGGCGCGACCGGCGATTATCTGGAACGCATGGCGGAATTGGTGCGAGCGAAAGTGGACATCATTGTTGTTGACACGGCGCATGGCCACTCGTCGCGCGTTCTCGAGGCCGTGAAGGAAACGAAGCGGCGGTTCCCAGAAATGGAAGTCATCGCAGGCAATATCGCGACCGAAGATGCGGCAAGAGATCTGATATCGGCCGGAGTGGACGCGGTGAAGGTCGGCATGGGGCCAGGTTCCATCTGTACGACTCGCGTCGTCAGCGGTGTCGGCATGCCGCAGATCACCGCGATTCTGGCGTGCGCGCGCGTCACGCACGAGGCGAATGTTCCGCTGATCTCGGACGGCGGCGTGAAATTTTCCGGCGATATCACGAAGGCGCTCGCGGCGGGCGCGAATTGCGTCATGATTGGGTCACTTTTTGCCGGAACGGATGAAAGTCCGGGTGAAACGATTCTCTACCAAGGCCGAACGTTCAAATCGTACCGCGGGATGGGATCCCTCGGCGCCATGCAGTCGGGCAGCCGCGACCGGTAT
>QHXA01000014.1:0-13283 GCA_003222755.1 Acidobacteriota bacterium | reverse complement strand
CAGGCAAGCTGGTTCCGGAAGGGATCGAAGGGCGTGTAGCCTACAAGGGCCCAATCTCATCAATGGTTACTCAGTTGGTCGGGGGATTACGGTCGGGCATGGGGTATTGCGGCGTCCGCACCATCGAGGAACTCCAACAAAAAACGCGCTTCGTAAAAATCACCGACGCCTCGCTTCGTGAAAGCCACGTGCACGATGTGTTCATCACGAAGGAAGCGCCAAATTACCAATTGGATGAGTAGAAATTCTTACTACTCGTGACGACCGAGGGCGGAATAACGCTTCGTGTCGCGCATTGTGAGCGACACCAGCAACGAAACCGCGATGACGGACGAGAGGTAGTAAGAGAACCATGCCTCGTGTCCGATGGATTTGAACCACAGCGCTATCGACTCGGCTGGCCCGCCAAAGATCGAAGTCGTAATGGCATAAGGTAAACCAACTCCCGTGGCACGGACCTTCGTCGGAAACAGTTCGGCTTTCACTACGGCATTGATCGATGTATAACCTGCGACGATGATCCATGCGGCTGCAATCAGAACAAACGCGCCGATCGCAGTCGTGGCCGCTTGCAGCGAGCGAAGCAGCGGCACCGTCAATGCAGTTCCCATCAAGCCGAACCAGATCAGTAACGGTTTGCGGCCGATCCGGTCCGAAAGCGCTCCGTAGATCGGCTGAAGGCAAAGCGCGAAAATGAGCGTTGCAGCGCTTACTAGCGTGGTCTGGTTGTCACTCAAGCCAACCGACAGCCTCAGGAATTTTTGCATGTACGTCGTGTAGGTATAGAAAGCCGTCGTTCCCCCAGCAGTGAGCCCGACAACAATCAAAACCTGGCGTGGATACTTGAGCAGCGCCTTAATCGAACTTTCACGTCTCGGCACTTTATTCGCTTCGATGAATGCATCGGTCTCGAGCAAGTTGCGCCGCATCATGAGCGCCGTGATTGCCAGCAAGGCGCCGATCACGAACGGTATGCGCCAGCCCCAGGCCCTCATCTGATCTGCCGTGAGAAATACTTGCTGCAGGACCAGCAGCACGAGCAGCGCGCATAGCTGCCCGCCGATGAGAGTCACATAGTGGAAGCTCACGTAGAAGCCGCGATGCTTATCGTCGGCCACCTCGGTCAGATAAGTGGCGCTCGCGCCATATTCCCCGCCTAAGCTCAAGCCTTGAATGATGCGCGCAAAACCGAGCAGCACCGGCGCGGCAGCGCCGATCGAGGCATATGTCGGTGTAACCGCCACCACCAAAGACCCAAAACACATCAGCAGCACCGACAGCATCAGCGCCTTCCGCCGGCCGTGGCGATCGGCAAGATGCCCGAAGAGCAAGCCGCCGATCGGCCGCATGATAAAGCCAATGGCAAACAGGATCGCAGCATTCAGTTGCTGTACAACTGGATCATTGCCTGGAAAGAACGAGCTGGCGAAGTAGAGCGCAAATGCGGTATACGCATAAAAGTCGTACCACTCGACAAGATTCCCTATAGACCCGATGAAGATCGCCTTCAGCCGCCGGCGCACATCCGTGAACCGGAACTCATCAACCGCTACAGCAACGTTACTCATGGTTTTGGGAATACTAAACCGAAAACGAAATTGGACGAATTGAAATTGGACGAATCCTGCATCTGAAAATCGAAATCCGAAATCGCAAATTGGACTGGCTGAGCCGCGCGCAGTCCAATTTCAAATTTCGGATTTCGATTTTCAGATGCAGGATTCGTCCAATTTCGAATTTTCACCCGATCGTAGTGCGGCCGCCGCGCCTGAAGGGTTCCTTCGTGTATTTTTCCGCTTCGGCCTGGGCTCCGTAGGAATCGTCTCCGCTGTTGATGGCCTTTTGATATTCCGTAACGGCGCGTTCGCGCTGGCCGCGAATGTCGAAGATTTTACCGCGGTTGATATACGCCCAAACTTCAACCCATTTGGGCTTCAAATCGCCATTCAGGGCTTCTTGGAACATGCCCGCGGCGGCCTGAAGGTTGCCCAGCTCGAACAAGGCTTCGCCCATGCGGAACAGTGCTAGAGAGTTATGGGCATCGATATCCACGGCTTTCTGAAATTCGTCGATAGCGCCATTGTACTGACCCTCGTTTGAAAGCTCTTCGCCTCGATTGATGAGCACGGCCACCCGCAGATCGCTCGACATGCGAAGAATTCTCTCTCTCGGATCAATAAGGACCGCCTTAGGCTTCCGTTCCGTCTTCACGTCCATTTCGCTGGTAGGACCGACAACTTCCACCCGCGCGTACTCGGGCTCGCCATCGGTCTGAATTTGAAATTCGACCGGCATTTTGAACAGGTCGAGGTCCTGCTTGACGGTGCCAAGTAGTTTTGAACTCCGGAACACCGGTACCGTTCAACCACTGATCGAAAAAATAGTTCAAATCGCCGCCCGCAATTTCGTTCGCCATTTTTTCAAAAGCTTCGGTCGAAGCCGGCGTGTTCTGAAACTGTTGCGTATATCTGGCAAGGAGCTTATCGAAATTTTCCTCACCGATCACCCATTGCAGCATGCGGAAGATGTATGCGCCTCTGTACTGAACCAGGGCGCGGTATTCCGGCGTTTCTTTATCGAGCCCACCGGCCTGGCGTACGGTGGTATTGCCTTCATAACCGAGTGCTTTAACCAGGGCCGTATGGATGTGCGGTTGAGCTTCGACGGGCGCCAGTGTCTTTTCAAAATAGAGAAGAGTGGCGAATTGCGCCAACCCGTCCACCATCCACGCATCCGTGCTTGGATCTTTCACCGCAAATTTCATAGGGAACCACTGATGCGCAACGCTGTAAGCCAGCGCGTCGGGATCGAAATCCTTCCGAATGCCGGTAGATGGCAGAAGTAGCATTCCGACCGACCACTGCGAAGGCCAATTCGCCCCCTCCACCTCGACAATACGGAAGTTTGCAGAGGGTGGCGGGCCGAACTTCTGAGTGTAGAAATCGAACATCTTGCCAACGGCCTCGGCCATAGGCGATGCCACGTCCGCAGCAGCTTTCAGTGTGCTGACGGAAATGTCGGCCTTTTCCGATTTCACGTTCGTCGTATTGTATTTGCCTGCAGCGACGGTGCCCCAATAGGACGGCTGTGTGCTCGCGTAGCCATCGCCGGACTTTGCAAGGTCGGTCACCAGTGTCCAACCAGCCGGCACGGTGACTTTCAGACGCATGTCGGCCGTATCACGATAGAGGCCATTGGTGGGAAACCACTTCCCGGCATATAAGAGGAACGCGCTTTCATCGGAAACCTTCGCCAATATTGCCTCATGCCGATCCGGTTCCGGATTCAAGGTTCCGGAATATTCGATGTGCAGGACAGGATTGTTATTGAACTGTTGATTGCTGAGATCAATTTCTACGGTCGAGTCGACATCGAATTGCCGGAAACGCGCCTCACCACCGTTGATGCTTGCTTTCTCGACGCGTAATCGCCGATCGAGATCGAATACCGCATAATTCTGACGATCCAGCTGCTTGAATCGAATATCCGCTTTCCCAGCCAGTTGATGCTGCTCCGGAGTCAGAGTGATCTCGACGGAGTAGGATTCGACGTCAATCTTAGGCCGGTCGGATTGGTCCTCCTGGGCTGCCGGCTGCCGCGTTCGAGACTGCGCAAGCAGCGGAGCACACAGAAGCAACAAACAGAAAAACGCGTTGAGAACTTTAGTCATAGGTTGTAATAACGCGGGATAAAGCCACGCGACTACATACTTGGCCGAAACTTGAATCGAATATGTAGTCGCGTGGCTTCAGCCCGCGCCCTCTCTATCACGGAATTCTCACCACCAGCTTGCCCATTCCGGCATTGTCGTTTTGGTCATATATCCGAAAAGCAATGACGTGTTCGCCAGGTGTGAGTTCGCCAGACAGGTAATTAAAAGATTCCGACTTAGAATCGATGATGCCGTCCTTCGGAAATACAGGCCGCCAATCCCCGGTATCAATGGCAACCTCAGCCTGAGTGAGTGTAGACGTCTGGTCGGCTGCCTCGATAGCAACTCTCGCGCGCCGATTCTCGATGCGGTCCAGCGTGATGGTGACCGCCGGCGGAGTGTTGTCGATAATGAATGGCCGGCTCTCCATCTCACCTCGCGCGGCAAGCTCGGGGGGATTCGAAGGCTGATCACTCGTCACAATCCGAACGACGTATGTCCCGTCGGGTAGCGTATCCGAACTGATCGTATAAAAATTATCGTCCAGATCGCGCTTCAAAAGCTTCCAGGTACGTTCGTTCTCGGCGCGGTAGTAAATGTCGTACGTCAGAATGTCCTGGTTCTTGTCCGTAGCGGTCCATTGAAATGACTGCGCGCCTCGCTGCGGTATTCGACGCGGCGCCAGGGGCTGAATTCGTACCTGTCCTGCACGCGCGTTCGCACGAATGGTCGCTGGATCATTGGGGTTGAAATTGTTTCCAGTGTTGATGGGCGTTTTCTGGAGCAGCACACCTGGCGGCAACACGTCAATGTTGGTGATTTCCGGCCGAAAATTCTGCTGAAGGAACGGAATCTTCACAGAGCTGAGCCGCGGCGATCGTGCGCGGTCGAATTTTAGGACTGCCTGCCATTGGATGAAGCGCGCCTTGGGGCTGGATATTGAACCGCTGGCATCGATGGCCTGCCAGTCGGACCAGGTTTTGTCGGGTGTCCCCGTATTTCCGGTGCGGGTTGAGATTTCGATAATGTCGCCGCCACCGGATTTCCAAGACAGCTTCCCCCAGGATGAAACCGAATCGGTATCCTTTACGTTCGACTCATAGGTTCCCGATGTCGCAAACGTGTCGCCGATACGAAACAGCTTTCCTATGTTTGCAGAAGTCGCATAAAGACGGTTCCCGACTTCGAGCAAGGCCGTTGTTTGCTCTTCGGTGGATTCCAGAAGGAGTGTGCTGTTCTTGGGCCCCTCCAAGGAGTAGATGCGGCCTTTCGTGCCTGTCGAAAACAGAACCTTTCCATCGTGCGGCAAAACCGAAAACACCATCTCATCGCGCGAACGCCACACCGTATTCACGACGCCGTCTGGAAGAATTTCGAGGACGGCACTCTGGGCATTGGCATCGCTACCGCCTCGCCGGGTCTGCGATCTCGGCGTGTCGGAAGATACAGAGTCAAGCGGCTCGATGACTTGGATGTCTTGCGGCCCCGCGGCATTGACGGTCACAGTTACGGAAGACTGCTGGTTGCCCGAAGTTGTGGCCGGAGTGGACGGCGCTGCTGGTGGAACAACTGGCTCTCCCGTCATCGCAGAAGCGTAGATGTTGCCGTTCGGCGCGACCGCAACCGAGTGAATCTCACGCATGCCGGAATCGTAAAGCACGAATGCTTTGGCTTCCGGCGAAATACGGTAGACGTAACCTTTAGGATCGCCCCCGGCAATAACATTCCCATCCCGATCGATTGCCATCGAAATGATATGCGTCTCGTCCGTGTCGTAGAACGGGCTGCCTTTCCCATCCGGAGTTACGCGATAAATGACGCCTTTGTCGCCTGTACCGACGAGCAAGCGGCCCTGCTTGTCAAACACCAATGACCAGATGTATTTCGTCTTTGGGTCGAAGAACTCCTTGGCCGCACCATTTTCAATCTTGTAGA
This sequence comes from Acidobacteriota bacterium, assembly GCA_003222755.1. Classification (GTDB taxonomy): domain Bacteria; phylum Acidobacteriota; class Terriglobia; order 20CM-2-55-15; family 20CM-2-55-15; genus 20CM-2-55-15. The sequence goes on along the minus strand of QHXA01000014.1, from coordinate 7,696 downwards.
CCTTGCCATTGGGCGAAGTTCCTGCGTAGAGCACGTCCTTGCTGTCCACTGCAAGTGCTAGAACATCAAGCTCCGCGAGGTCAACGAGCATCGCGCCTTTGCCGGCAGCATCGACTCTATAAATCTTTCCATCGTGCCCAGTGCCGAGATAGAGGTTGCCTTTGGAATCCGCGACGGCGGATGAGATCAACGTCTGCTCGGTATTGAAGACCATGTCGAAACGGGGAGCCAGTATGAGTTCGTCGTCGCTGGTCAATGAAAGGTTGGTTAGCTTGCCTTTTCGGAAATCATCATATGTCCGGATTTCCCAAAACTGCGGTGTCACTGCAAACAGCGGGATAGCTGCAAGCACGGGCAATACCCAACGGATTTTTTTCATATCAGAATATTGTAGCCGATGAGCTCGAAGAAGAATGGCCACAAGTTCCGGTTTCGATCTCCTCTACCCGATCGGCTTAACCGTGAGATTTAATACTCTCTGTCCTTGAATCACGTACTTCGACTGCGGAAGTTCGTATTCTTGAACTGTGGACTTCGGAAGACCGGATACACTTCGGCTGGAAGATCGGTCGGAATTGATGAGAGCCGCCATAGAGGGGGGTAATGAAGGAAACTCTTCGCCTCCGATGACCACACCCGGCTCAGAACTCACCACCTTAATATATAGGCGGTCGTTCTTGCGGAGCTTGTTCAGTTCATTGATGACCTGCTTAATACCGGCCGGAACACCCGAAGGTCCGCGGCGTATGTCGATGCTGGTGACGGTCGTGCCATCTCCGACCACCAACTGAACCGGACCTGCAGGTAATCCGGCAGGAATCTTGACCGGATATTGTTCGATCACGGTCTCGCCACTCGTGGTCCGAAGATGAGCCGTGAGCGTTACCGTTTCGCCTGGCGTCACTTCCGCCTTATTAACTGAAATACGGTCCAGTTGCGCGTTCGTCTTCCGATCGAGTGACGTGATCTCGAGATTGATGCCCTCGACCACAACTCCATCGTAGCCGGCCATCAGCAAATATTGCAGCGGGCTCACGGCCGCGAGCGATGCCATAACGGGGCCATTCATATCGCTTGAAAAAACGTTGCCGATGTTCACGGGCTCGAGATTCTTCAAGCGGATTTGACCTGAGACGTACACGGTCATCTCCCCCAGAGCGCGCTCGCTTGCCGTGATTGCATTGAAGACGATGAAATTCATCAACGGAGGCGTGAGAAAGCGATCCGCTGCAACTTCAAACTTGTAGTTGTTTACTGTGTTCAGGCTGGAATGCAGCGTCAGGTTGACAGGAATCATCTTCGAAGTAGCGCCGACGGTGCCGGCAATTCCAGTGGAACGATCCTGCTGGAAGGAGCCGACAACGTCTAACGGCACGGCGAGCTTGAACGAGTTCTGCAGATTGGGTAACAGCGAAATTACATACCCCGCTGACATCGGGACGTCTGTCGGGCCAGCCATTAGATTCGGGTGTCCGAACGCGTATACTTTATCCCCGTCGACATACGTTGCGGTTCCGTTCGCGCTCCAGCTGATATCGCCGCGAATCAACTCCACATTGATTGAAGATCCCGGCTCAATCTTGCTCGGCGTTGCTCCTGCAAGATTCTGCGCGCTGCCGCCACCCCCACCTTGAACGGGAGTGAAACCGAACGCGGAGAAGAAAGGCAAAAACTGTTGAAGCGCCGCAGACGTCGCACCGGACACGAACAAAGGAGTTTGGATTCGAGTCAACGACGCTGCGCTTGGAGCGCTGGTGCCAAATGGGCTCGAGCTCAACAGTGACTGGGGCAGCAACAGTTGATGCAGCGGCGTTCCCTCGGCGAGCTTCTGGAATTGGTTGTAGATGAATGCGGTCGGCGACTCGGACACCAAAGCCCCGCCACTACCCGATGGTTCAGCAGAAGCTTGCGCAATTCGCTGCGGCGGGGTCACATTCTTTTGGGCCAACACGTCGAGCATCTGCTGGATCGGCTGAATGCCTGCGATCGGTTCAGTTGCGTAAGGAAACGAGAATGCCACGGCGCCGATCAGCTTGCCGTCAATATAGACGGGGCTTCCACTCATTCCCGCGATCACACCCGTACGCGCGAGCGGTCCACCGGACAGGCGCGCCAGGATCATGTCCTGCTTGGGAGCAAAATTTTTCAGGACCCCGAGCAGTTCGACATCGAACTGCTCGATCTTCGTTCCTTGAAAAACCGTCTTACCATACCCTTTCATGCCAGGCCGAATCTCGTCGACCGTCATAAACTTGGTAGCCTGAGCGAAAGCTGTGAGAGAAAATGTGCCGATCAGCAAAAAGGCACAGGGGAGGCAGCGGAGGATTGTTCTTTTCATGTTTAACCGGGTCGGGCCCTTCTTAAATCCAATATTTTCAGGCACAAAATGACGTCCCATCTTAAGGGAACATCAGACTTTATGTCAACGACAGCGCACTCGCCATGGATTTGAGCGGCTTTGTCCTCGCCGGCGGCAAAAGCAGCCGAATGGGGCGGGATAAAGCCCTGTTGAAGTGGCGTGAGGGCACGCTACTCGATCACATGGTGGATCTACTACGAACGGTAGCAAATCCAGTAATGGTTGTTGGCCGCGACTCGCTTCCTGACCGCGTGCCGGGCTTGGGACCACTATCCGGAATTGCAACGGGCCTTGAAGCAAGTTTCACGGATGTCAACCTCTTCGTCGCTGTCGACTTACCATTTTTGACGCACGATTTTCTCAAGTATCTCCGATCGCGCATCGAAGGCTCGAGTCGTCCACTAATAATTTGCAAGATTGGGTCCGCGTTCCCGCTGTGCGTCGGCGTTTGGCGGCCAATGCTGCCCGAGATTAAAAGACGCCTAACCAGCCGCGAACGGAGCATACGAGCACTCGTGGAAGGCGGCGGCTCCGAAATCATTTCTGAGGCGGAGCTGATGGATCTCGGATTCAATACCTCCATATTTCGGAACATCAACACCGAAGAAGACTACCGATCCGCTCTGCTGTAAAGGTGGTCTCTACAATTTTTTCAGTTGGCCCAGTTCTGTCCCTGGCGTGAAATAGCGTTTCGGCTACGGAAAGGGGTGCTATGAGACGACGGCTGACGAGTGCGACCGCGACATTGGGCGTACTGCTGTACTTATCAGGCGCAGCGTATGCTCAGCTCAAAGACAACTTCGAGCTCAACGTGTTCGGCGGCGGAAGCTGGTACTCGACTAAGGATTACGAGGTCACGTTTCCGCAATCGGTCACTCCCATCACGGGAAAATTTCGATTTGACCATGCGTTGCGTGGGGGCGTGCGCGTTGGCGTCTACACACGCGGACATTGGAGCGAAGAATTCTTCTATAGCTACGAGCCAAACAAGGCCCATTTGATCCGCCTCACGGCACCAGCCACTTCCGTGAATCTATCAACGCAGGTTCACAACTATGGTGTGTCCGCTCTGTATTATCTCGACGAGAACGAAACTCACTCAGTTCGTCCGTTCCTCAGCATTGGCGTGGGCGGCACCGTTTATCGCCTGAGCCGGCAGGCGAGATCTTTCGCGAGCGATCCATTACGGGGAAACCTTCGCGACATTAACAACTCCCACGAGCTTGCGTTGAACTACGGTTTAGGCATCAAGACGAGAGCGTCAGGCTGGCTGGGCTTGCGCGTGGATGCGCGCGGCTTTGTGGGCAGGGCACCTTCATTCGGGCTAGCGCGAGACTCAAACGATCCCAATGCCACGGTATTCCCGGTAAGCGGCGCGCTTCATAACGGCGAAGCTTCGGCCGGTCTGGTTTTCTATTTCTTTGGAAAACGGTGATCCGCGTTTCGTGAAAGCTCTCACTGTGGGGGATCGCGGCTATGCGGGAAGCGCTGACCAGTCTCAACCACGTCCATTCGGCCACACTCGATGCTTTGTCCATGGCTATGGACTTCAGAGACCAAAGCACGAGTGGGCATTCACGGCGCGTCGCCGATCTGACAGCCGGAGCCGCGGGTCGCATGGGCATTAAGGATTTGGCGCTTGTGCAGATCGAACATGGCGCCTTACTGCACGATATCGGCAAACTGAAAATTCCGGACAGCATTTTATGGAAACCGGCGAAGCTGACTGAGGAAGAATGGAGAATGATGCAGCGCCATGCCGAATTCGGATATGAGTTTTTGAGCAACGTCGAATTTCTGAAGGGCGCCGCGGAGCTGGTTTACTCCCATCATGAGAAATACGACGGGACGGGTTATCCGCGCGGCCTTCGCGGCGAAGAAATTCCGTTCGGTGCACGCGTATTCATGATTGTGGACACGGTCGACGCGATGATTTACAAGCGGCCATACAACAGACCTGTGTCGTTTCACGATGCAGCAGCCGAGGTGCGCCGGTGTTCGGGTACTCAATTTGATCCAAACCTGATCGAGCCGACGCTCACATATCTCAGCGAACACATCCCAGAAGATCGCATTTACTCCGAAGCTACATGCCGTTAACGTGTCCGGCCTTTCGCAACTGATCATGTTGTGCGTGGACGAGAACGAACGTGTTGCGGCTACATCGGGTTTCGCTCACCCCGCGCTCGTTCAATGCTGGAGGTACTGTCGAATTCGTCGAAGCCCCACCAAAGCCGGACAGCAGGAGTCCCATCAAGAAACCGGTCGTAAAAATCAGGATTCGTATAACGCCCCACACCATAATGACCTCACCCTTCATCAGAGGAACAGAATTACCTTTTTTTAATGTCAACGCCTACCATCCGAGGTCGCACGGGCGAGTCCACCAAGCGTTTTACTGCTCTAAGTCATTGATCTTCCAGTGAAGTGTTGGGGCAATGAGCTTTGGTGGGCATTTTGCTTTGCTGTACGCATCCTTCGACAAAGGGAATTTTTCCCATATATAATTTTTGATGATGAGCACACCCAACACCCACACACCCGATTCGACGACCCGCAAAGAAGCTTCGGCCAAACGCAAAACGAAAGTCCTGATCGTCGATGACGAACCCGCCATTCGTGAGGTTCTCGAGATGATCCTGCAGGAGTGGGGCTATGACGTTCGCCTCGCGGCCGATGGAGCGGAGGCGAAACAACTCGTCGAATCGTATGATCCGGAGATCGTGATTTCCGATGTCGTGATGCCGCAGTTATCGGGTCTCGATCTTTTGCGGTGCTTAAAGGCAGGCAATCCCAGCAGGCCGGTGATTCTGGTTACCGCTCACGCCAGTATCGATCTCGCCGTGGAGTCGATGAAACAGGGAGCGCAGGACTTCATCACCAAGCCTATGGATTACCCAAAGCTCCGGGCAATCTTGAAGGCCGCCGAATCGGATATTCAAACGCGACAGACCTCACGCAAACTCACTTCGCAGCTCGAGCGCGGATCCGGTTTTGGCGAATTTGTCGGTACCAGCGCGCCGATGCGAGAGGTTTATGATCTGATCGTCAGCCTCAGCTCCACCGACGCCTCAGTCCTCATTACCGGCGAAAGCGGAACCGGAAAGGAACTTGCCGCGCGAACCATTCACCGGCTCAGCAAACGCGCGGACGGTCCATTCATTCCGGTCAACTCCTCAGCGATACCGGAAACTCTGATCGAAAGCGAAGTCTTCGGCCATGAGAAAGGCGCATTCACAGGAGCCGTCGTCACTCGTCCGGGATGCTTCGAATTGGCAAATGGCGGCACATTGTTCCTGGATGAAATCGGGGAGATGCCGCTTCCGCTGCAGCCTAAGCTTCTGCGCGTTTTGGAAGACGGAAAGGTCCGAAGACTTGGCGGCAAACAGGAATTTGAATTTGACGTGCGGGTGCTGGCCGCCACGAATCAGGAGCCGCGTCAGGCGATTCAAGAGGGGCGGCTCCGCGAAGACCTCTATTACCGGCTCACGGTATTTACGGTTCACCTGCCGCCGATGCGCGATCGAAAGGAAGACATTCCGCTGTTGGCTCAGCATTTCATTGGCGAGTTCAACAAGAAGCATGGCACCAACGTTGAGGCGCTTCGCGAGGACGCGCTTGAAATGCTGATGGCCTACTCGTGGCCCGGTAATGTGCGCGAATTTCGAAACGTCATGGAGCGTGCATTGATCCTCTCCAAGGGTGAGTGGATTGAGACTTTTCATCTGCCGCCGTACCTCCGAAATCCCGGCGCGGAATCTTCTTCGAAAATAGTGCTGCCGCTTGGCATAACGGCCGCGGAAGCCGAACGCGAGCTGATATTGAAAACCCTCGAAAAGACCGGCCACAACAAAGCGGAGGCTGCACGCCAACTCGGTCTTGACGTGAAAACGATCCGTAACAAGCTGAAGACTTACAAAATCGAAGACTGAGGCGTGGACAAATCACCAGTCAAGCCAAGGTAACAGAAATGCCTGCTCTGTCCGCATTAGCCGCAATCGGCATCATTCTTTACTTGTGCCTCAGAGTGCGTCGTCTCGAGCGAGAAAGCCACCGTATGGCCGCACGCATCGTTGAGGTGGATCAGATGAAGAAACACTTCATCTCGCATGTGTCGCATGAGCTCAAAGCGCCGCTTGCCTCGATGCAAGAGACGACTCAACTGCTGCTAGAACGAATCCCAGGCCCGCTAACGGAGAAGCAAACGCGGCTCCTCGCTCTGAATCTGCAGAGCGGTAAACGGCTGGCACAGATGATTGGAAATATCCTGGATCTGTCGAGGCTCGAGGCGGGCATCGTCGAGTACTTTATGCAGCCGGCCGATATCGCTGAACTGATACACAACGTCGTGCTCGAGATGACCCCGCAAACACGCGACAAATCTCTACGCATCCTTACTGACATTCAGCGAGAGCCGCTCATTGTTGAGTGCGATCCAAACCGGATGGTGCAGCTGTTTACGAATCTATTGGAAAATGCGATTCGTTTCTCAAACAAAGACGGGCATATTGGTGTCCACGTTCGCACGGTGCGGCAACTTCCTCGAATGCCGCAATCAGCGCGAGCGCGCGTCACAAGCGCAAAGCCATCGGGGGGATTCGCGCTGATAGGAATTTCCGACTCTGGCCCGGGCATCGAGGATGCGCACAAAGAGAGCGTCTTTCATACGTTTCATCAGCTCAAACAAGGAAAGAAAAGTCACGGTGAGAGTCTCGGTCTCGGCTTGGCGATTTCTCGCGCCGTTGTCGAGGCCCATCGCGGCACAATCTGGGTTGAAGATAATCCCTCCGGCGGCGCGATTTTCTTTGTGCTGCTACCCACTGCCGCTGCAAAACAGTCCCTGGCCGAAGCGTCGTAGTTTTGTGGAGCTTGTGCTACTTCACCTTCCAGACCCAGAATGCCGTTTGTCCCCCGATTGCGTGCACAACCTCCAGGTCGATCTGCGGCACGTGGCTTAACTCTTCGAGCAGTTTGTCTTCAGTAATGCACAGAACGCGCGGCTGGGTTGTCGCGGCGCGGACGAGTTCATCTTGAGAGAAAACACTGTGGACGTGATTGAAGCGATAGTACTGCAGGCCATATTCCGCCCATCGCGCGGGTTTATACATAAAGACCATCTCATCAGCAGAGACCAATGAAGCGAGTGCCCCAATCCACGGGCGCATCGTGTCTGTGGCATCGAATCGCGGAAATACCATTGTCGTCGCCATGATCACGAGAGCAGTCATCGCAATCACATTGAAGCCGGCCAGAAACACCGGTTTCAGCCGCAGTGCGATCACAATCAGCGCTGCAGTCATAGTGAAGGTGACCAGGATGATCAACGTGCCGCTGACG
>QHXA01000013.1:10996-11247 GCA_003222755.1 Acidobacteriota bacterium | reverse complement strand
GGGCGCCTGTTCATCCTGGAGAGAATGATGGAAGCAATTCCGGCCGTCGCCGAAGAAATGTCTCCATATGCGCCGCGCATCTACTCCATGAAAATCCCAACCGACAAAATTCGCGATGTGATCGGACCTGGCGGCAAAATGATTCGCTCGATCATCGAGCAGACGGGCGTCAAGATCGATGTTTCCGATGACGGGCGCGTGAACATTGCGTCGGCCGATGGTCCTTCAGCGCAAAAAGCAATCGAGATCAT
>QHXA01000013.1:0-10980 GCA_003222755.1 Acidobacteriota bacterium | reverse complement strand
ATCTCACGGCCACGCCGGAAATCGGCAAAACGTATCGTGGAAATGTGGTGCGAATTGCGGATTTCGGCGCTTTCGTGGAGATCTTCCCTGGGACCGATGGCCTGCTTCACATCTCCGAAATCGACGAGAGCCGCATTCGGAACGTCAGGGATGTACTCCAGGAAGGCGATCAGGTGATGGTGAAGGTCGTCGGCTTGGAGGGCAACAAGATGAAACTTTCCCGGAAAGCCGTGCTTCGCGAGCAAAAGCAGAAGCAAGAGCAAAAACAATAGCCACAAAAAGGCACAAAATTCACAAAATTTTGTGAATTTTGTGCCTTTTTGTGGCTCTTCTCTTTATTGCTAATCCAAGTCGATCGGCTTGATCGGCATTTCCAGTTCGTCCTTACGTTTCATGGCCTCTTCAAACTTCTGATCGATGACCTTCATTCGATCCTTTTCCTTTAGGAAGGCTTCCTTGAACCGATCTTCCGCGGTCTCCTGATCGTGCTTGATTTTCTGAACCGCATCCTCAAAGGAAACTTTTTTGGACTTTGGTTTCTCGGTGAAGACGACTTCTCCCGATGCCTTGTCAACCGTAAGAACGGCGTCGCAACACGTGCATTGCACGCGAATCGTCGATTGTTTTCTGTCCATATGGGGACAGTATACTATGACCGCTCTGTCGCTTCGCCTTGCACTAACTGGTCGCGCATCCTCAACGCATCCTGCAGTTCGTGGCCCTTCGGGTTTTCCGCCATGTACTTGGTTGGTACATCGACCGAATGCGATCGCCTCATTTCCTTTGAAGGAGCTTTTCCAGCGCCTGATTCGCCTCCGGGCTCTTATTCTGTCCGAGCCAGAACACAGCTTGCTTGCGAACCTCAATGTCCGGGTCCGTCGATGCGATGTTGCCGATAATCGTCACTGCTTGCGGCTCTCTCGTCTGATTCAGAGCGAACAATACCTGTTGCCGGATTTTCGAATTGTCCATGCTGTTCTTGTAAATGTCGTTCAGCAGTCCCACGCGATTTGCCGCGCGCGACTGCACAATCCAAAAGACCGCATTGTTGCGGACCTTCTCACTCTTGTTCTTGTCGCGCGCTATAGCCGCAAGCGCGTTGAGGGACTTGTCGCTTCGAATCTGGCTGAGCGTATAAGAAACGGCTTCAGAATCGTCATCGGCTAAAGAGGGCAGCAGACCGACAAGCGTATCCACGACCGTATCTTTGTCGCCTCTCGATTGGCCCAGCCAGAAGATGGCATCCCGCCTCGCCTTCGGATTCGAAGAGTTCTTGACGATGCCCAGCAGCATGGACATGGCTTGCGCAGACTGGCTGGCGGCAATCAGATTCAAGCTGGATAACACAACGGGATCAGCCGGATTCGCCTTCAGCCGTTCCGTAGCAATTTCGATAGCGCGGTTCACGTTGTTGCGAAACATGGCGCGCATGATTTCCTGCTGCAGACTGACTTCGGGATCGGAACTTTGAAATCCGTTTACTCCAAACGGGAACGGCGGTAAAGGCGGCGTGGCAGGAAAGGGCGCTACCACAGGCGTGGTGATCTGGACTGTCGGACCAAAGGGAGTCGCTACGTGGGTCGGTGGCGCCGGCGGCGTAGCAGCGACTGCGCGAAGAAGAATAGTCTCGGCTTTGGCAGGAATTTGATCTGTCAGCTGTATGCGGAGTTCTTGCACGTCATCCAGCCACCTCGAATTCGGATACTGTTTCGCGAATGCATCGATCCGGCTCAGTGCTTCAGCCTTCTTCCCGATCTGCGCGAGTGTGCGGATGAGGTAATAATCGGCGCGATCGGTGATCGGATTTTTCGGAAATCTTCGCACGACCTCGCGAAATTTATTTTCGGCATCAGTGAAGCGGTATTGGTCGTAAAACGTCAGGCCAGCGTTGAAAACCTCGCGCGCCTCGTCGGGCGCCAGCAGCGAAAGCGGATGCGCCCAGATGCGTACCTGCCCCGAAGCGGCAGATGCCAGACCGCACGTCACGAACACACTGAACACGAGTCTCGAAATCCATTTCGTATTCGAATACATGCAAACACTCCTTAACTAGACCGCCGCTACAACGCGAAACCCGTCATCGCAGACCGAAGCTGATTCCGGTCGCTTTCGGCTGAAACGTTTTCATATTCGCGATCAGCCCGTTCTTCTGGATTCGTTTCTGGAGATCGCTGATGTCTTCTCCCGCCGTCCGCTCATCCACATTTCGAAGGTCGCGAAGAACGGTTTCATAAGTCTCCATTACATCCAGGACAGGCGGCACGTCTGCGGCCGCCTCCTTACGCTGTCCCAGGCCGGCCAGTTGTTCGCTGGCAACCCTCTTTGCCTGGGCGAGGTCCTCGACATCGTTTGGCGCGATCTTCATCACGTTGCGCAGCAGGAGTTCCGATTCTTCCAGAAAATCGACGGTCACTGGATCCAGAGGGACGGTGTGCTCGGCGTAAACCGCTTGCGGGGACTCCACCGGCGTTTGTAGTTTAGTAACCGGTATTGCCAATCTGGATAAACTGACCGTGATCAGAAGCAGGGCAACCGCTGCGACCCAAACCGGAAAACGGAATTTCAGGACGGAGGAAAAACTCCTGAAGCCGTTTAGATTTAACGACAGCTTTCGCGGAGTTTTTCCTCCGTCGTGAAATTCGAGATTGAACAGCTGCGCGCGCAGACGCTGTTCAATTCCATTCCACTGGCGTTGGGAAACCATCAGATCAATCCCGTCGAACGTCTCGATCATCTCCCGGGATTGTACGAAGAACTCCGAGCAACTGGAGCACATCAACAGTTCATGCTGAAACTCCAGGTTCGCCGCAACGTCTTTACGATCGATGATCTGCTCGGTAATCTGTTCGCGAAATCCTTCGCAGTTATGCATGTTATCTACCCCTTAACCACCGACGTGGCGAAGTGTTGCCGCAGGCGATCGACCACTCGGAACAACGTTTTCTTCACCGTTCCGACCGAAGTTCCCAACGCGTCCGCGATCTCTTCGCACGTCATACCCTCCTGATGCTTCATCAAAAACATGAGTCGCTGCCGCTCCGGCACCGATCCGAGCAGGTTTAGGATCTGCTGCATCATAAGGCCGTTGTGCACCCGCCGTTCGGAATTGCGCTGCGGGTTGATTGAATAGAACTGCGGTTCGAAGTCGTCTTCGGCAGTGTCCTGCCGCTTCGAGGGCGCGAGCGGATCACTTTTGCGCTTGTGGTTGAGGAATGAATTCACCATGATTCTCGCCAGCCAGGTGCGGAACGACGACATCCCTTTGAACTGGTGGATTGCGCGATAGGCGTTAAGTATCACGTCTTGCATGAGATCTTCGGCATCGTGGTGATTGCCGCTGTATTTCAGCGCCAGCACGTAAAGGCTCCTGTGGTGTTGCGCGGCCAGTTCGCTAAAAGCCTCGGCATCCCCGCGCTGGGCTCGCGCAATTAGCTCCGCCTCGTCGGCCGGTGATCTCGCCATTCCGGTTGCTATAGACACGATGTGCCGCATGTGGTTGGCTTTCAGATTTAAAATTTAAAGTATTCCCCCCATCTTTTATCCACCAATTTCACAATCGATTCGTCCATCTCCAGCGGCGCCGGATACCCCTCCTTCCACGTCGCATCAATGCCGACGATTCCGCGATACACCGGACGCGCCCCAACAAACGTCTGCTGCGTGAAGAACATGTCGCGTGCTGGATCAAAGCGCGTGAAAACCCCCCATTGAAGGTTCTCGTCATTGTCTATCTGAACGTCTGGACTGACAGCGACCACGAAGCGAACGCCCAACGGCGCCTGTACCAGATTTTGAAGAATCTCTCGCGCCTGATGCCTCACGCGAACGACAAGCAAACTGTCTTCGAGGAGCTTGTAATGTTCAATCCGGCGATCGAATCGGAGCGGGTCCACGCCCCGCGGCGGCTCGGATTTCGCGACCATTTCGCCCGCGGCATCAATCACGAGCTTGCTTCCGATGTGCATCTTAAAAGAGGTGAAGTCGAGCGTGTCCAATGGTGCAAATGGCAAGAGCCACATGTGATCTTCAGGGTCGAATCGATACCACAGCTCACGCAGAACGGCGCGAAAATCAGTGGGGTCGCAATGCTGTCCGACGAGAATCATGACCTTGGTCAACGAAAGCTGTCCGGTCCCAAGCAGCGACATAGCCGTCTTCAACAATTCTTTCGGATGACGTTCCTTTGCGGCTACCACCAGCAGATTGTGAAAACCGGCGCCCGCATACGCGCACATGTCCACAATATTCGGATTGATGACCTTGATCAGGGGACCAACCATTTCCCCCGCCGCAATACCAATGAACTTGTCTTCCTGCGGCGGCTTGCCAACTACCGTCCCCGCGTAGATTGCGTTTCGGCGATGTGTGATTTTTCGAATGTGAAAGACGGGGAACTCTGCCGCGTCCGAGTAATGTCCAAAGTGATCTCCAAAAGGTCCCTCCATTTTTCGCTCGCGCGCCGGAACGACACCTTCAAGCACGAATTCCGCATTTGCAGGCACCATCATGTCGATCGTTTTGGCACGAACCATCGGAACCCGCTTGCCGCGAAGGAAACCCGCAAATCCGATTTCATCGATGTCCTCCGGCAACGGCAATATCGCAGCCATCATGAGAATGGGGTCGGCGCCGATCACGACGGCCACTTCGAGATCGTCTCCTTCCTGCTCTGCTTCCCAATAGTGACCGCGCCCACCTTTCATGCTTTGCCAATGCATGCCGGTAACGTCTTTCCCAAACACTTGTAGTCTGTACAATCCCATGTTCCGCCGCCGTGTTCGCGGATGAGACGTCAGAACCATGCCGTACGTAATGAAGCGTCCCGCATCACCCCGCCAGCAATTCAGGATCGGCAGTGCCGAGAGATCCGGGTCCTCGACAATCTCTTGGGATCGGGCAGATCGGATTCGTGATGGATGCGTCATCAACGCGCGCTTGATGACAGCTCGCGACTCCCAAATTCCTTTCAGCGAAGGCGGGTTGACTCGATGAAAAGCTTCGATCAACTCGTTGCCAATTTCCGCAGGCTCTCGGCCCAATGCCGCTCGCACGCGATTCATCGTTCCGAACAGGTTCATTAACAGCGGTGTCGACGACCCTTTTGGCCGCTCAAACAGCAATGCCGGCCCCTGCTCCTGCAACACACGCTGAGTGATCTCCGTGACTTCCAATTCGGGGTCGACCTCCGCCCGAACGCGCTTGAGCTGACCATGTCGTTCCAGGTATCGAAGAAAGTCCTGCAAATCGCTGAAAGGCATTGCTCGCTAATGTCCCGTATAATAAACGCCTACAAACCGAGGTGGCTCGATGAAAAAAACAACTATTGTCGTGGCGCTAATGGTAACGCTCGCTGCAGGTTTAGCGGTCGCCCAATCGAAGAGTGAGCGTAAAGTACCGGACGTTTTAAGTTTCACCATGAACAATATCAACGGTCAGCCGGTGAATCTTTCAACGTATCAGGGGAAGGTCGTGCTCATCGTGAATACTGCGAGCGAGTGCGGATTTACGTATCAATACGAGGGTCTGCAGAATTTGCATAAGAAGTACGCGTCCCGAGGACTGAGCATTCTTGGATTTCCATCCAACGATTTCGGCCAACAGGAACCAGGAACCAATGCGGAGATCCAGCAGTTTTGTAAGGCGAACTACGGTGTGCAGTTCGACATCTTCTCGAAGGTTCAGGTACTCGGCCGCGGCAAGGTCCCTCTCTACGAATATCTAACGTCCAGATCGACCAACCCGAAATTTGCGGGGGAAATCAAATGGAATTTTGAAAAGTTCCTGATTGCCCGTGACGGTCAAATCCTCGGCCGTTTTCCATCGGAGGTCGAGCCCGAATCGCCCCAAATGATGAGCGCGATTGAGGCAGCTTTGCGGTAGCACAGGCCGGGTTACCCGCGTGATGCATATTGTTCGACATGAAGCTCAGCGTGTTGCGGCTGCGCGAATTCCATGACGGCTATAAGACTAAGTGCCGGCAAAGGCAGTAGCGGGTCCATAAGACGAAGTAGCGGTGTGAGCCAATTCAACATCCAGATTTGAAAACGGCCAAAACTTCTGCGGCGCATGATTCTGCCGTTCAGAAACCATGCGAGACTTCCAATCCGGTTTAGCTCGAAGATTCGGACGACTTGTAGTCCGCAATCTCCGGCAAGCTTCTGCAATGTTTCTTTGCTGTAGCGCCGTTTGTGGTCGAGGACCTCGTCCAACGTGCCGAAATTCCACTGCCCATGCGGAACAAGAATGATGGCGCGGCCGTTTTGCGTCATCACATTCTTGATGTTTGACAGAGCTGCCCGATCTTCTTCCACGTGTTCGATGACATTCAGGCAGATTACGGTGTCATAACCCTCCCCTGTTTGGGGGAACGTATTAGAGTCCGTCACGTCGCAATACGCGGTTTGCAAGTACGGGCGGTCGTCTTTGAGCGTTCCTAGCGCCTGCAGGTACAGTGGATTGACGTCGCTTGCAATGTACTGCAATCTTGGAATCATGTTTTTGGTGATGTTGCCGACGCCGCTTCCGATCTCCAGAACCCGATTCCCGCAAAACTCACGGATCGTATCGGCGAGCCAGCTGTTGTAACGATGCGCCGAGGCCAGACGTGCCAGCACCTGACTTCCATATTGATCCTTCCGGTAGATGTTGTCTGAGCAACCGTACCGGATGATTGCCCAAAGGGCGCGATACCCGTCTCTCCAGTTGATCTTTTTGCCCTCATCGTACGTTCTGCCCGAATAACTGATCGGGACTTCAAAAATTCTCGCCTGGCGTTTCGCCAACTTTACAGTGATCTCCACTTCAAACCTGAAATCATTGGATTCAATAGGAATGGATTTGAACAGGTCCGTCCTCACGGCCTTGTAGCAAGTCTCGATGTCGGTGAGGTTCAGATTCGTTACCAGGTTGCAGAGGAACGTCAGAAACCGATTGCCAAGTTCGTGACGGTAGTTCAATACGCGTCGTGTGCCTGCGCCGGCAAATCGAGAGCCGAAAACTGCGTCGGCCTGCTCGCTCACGAACACTTCGACAATCCGGAGTACATCCTTGGGATGGTATTCCAGGTCCGCATCGTGGATGACGCATATATCGCAGCTCGCGCGATCCAGACCGGTCGCAATCGCCCGGCCTTTTCCGCGGTTTCGGTCGTGCCTTAAAAAGACCCAGGTGAACATTGGGTCTGAGTCGAGATCCCGGTTCCTCTTGAACGCTTCGAGTACAGCGGGTGTGTCATCGTTCGAGCAATCATCAACGACAATGATTTCCACCCTGGACAGGTGTGGGCTGGTCCCTAAGAGCTTTAGTCTCTGCAACGAACGGTCGACCAGATGCTGCTCGTTGAAAACCGGAACAATTACTGTCAGAGAAAGTCTCTGAACCTGCATAGCCGCGTATTCTAGCCGAAGCGCGCAGCCAGCGACAGGTGCCTTTCCGCCGCGACCGGCTAAAGCCGGCGCCCACGGTTCGCCTACGGTTGACCCGCTTCAGTTGAATGCCGTTTTGTAATACGATGATCGGCTTCATGCAGCGTTCAAAAGCAACTGTGCATTTCTGTTTCGGCGTTCTACTAGTGCTTCTCTGCTTCGGGGTCTATGCGAACGTTCTGAATGGAGCATTCATCTGGGACGATCAGCTCCAGGTTGTCAGAAACGGGAACATCCGTACGCTCGATAACAT
The DNA here is from genome assembly GCA_003222755.1 of Acidobacteriota bacterium. Classification (GTDB taxonomy): domain Bacteria; phylum Acidobacteriota; class Terriglobia; order 20CM-2-55-15; family 20CM-2-55-15; genus 20CM-2-55-15. The sequence continues at coordinate 3,303 of QHXA01000013.1, read as the reverse complement.
CCCGCGCGCTTTCACGACCAGTCTTTGGTCTTTCATGTACTCGAATGGAAGTGCTGAGGAAAATCGTGTCTTCGATCAGTACTACCGGCCTCTGCAGACGATCATTTACATATTGGCGTATCGCTTAGGTGGTTTGTCGCCATTGGTCTACCACTTGATCAATGTGATCCTCCATTGTGCAGCAACCCTTCTGGTTTACCTGCTGTGCCTCGAGCTTCGTCTGCCTTCCACGATTGCCTTCATGGCAGGCGCGCTGTTCGGCACGCATCCTGTACACACGGAAGCGGTCTCCTGGATCGCCGGTGTTGGCGATCTGTTGTGCGGGATTTTCTATTTCGCTGCACTGGCCGCTTTTCTGCGCTATCGCAGTTCTCAAAAACCGGTATGGCTTTGGATGTCATCGTTGAGTTTTCTCGGCGCTCTACTTTCAAAAGAGATGGCCGCCACACTTCCGGGCGTCATCGTTTTACTGATGCTGATGGCACCTAAGAGACAGAGGCCGGACCTCAAGCGTGCCATATCGATTCTTGCGCCATATCTCCTTGCTATGGCGGCGTATGGCGCATTGCGTATAGCTGCGGCTGGACTAAATCCATCTGCGACGATTGTTCCAGCCGCCAGCCCGCTGGATTGGATCACCTTTGGTCTCTGGATCGTCGGCCATTACCTCCGGTATTCCGTCGCGCCGTATCCGCTCTACATTTATCACCTGGTCCCACTACATTTTCATGACAGGGTTCTCTCAACTGTGCTGTATGGAACCTGCATTTCAGCGGTAGCCGTTTTGTTGTGGACTCTCAGGCATCGCTTTCGGGAGGCACCGCTGTGGCTCGCGATCTTCGGTGTGATGCTTGCGCCAGTTTTGTATTTCAAAGGAATTAGCGGAGGAGTTTTCTTTGCGGAACGCTACCTTTACTTGCCAAGCATGGCCATCGTCGTACTCGCAGGCATTCTCCTTGCGCGATGGAGCCGCACGCGCGCGATTGTCGTCGCCTGTTCAATAACTTTTGTGTTTTCTCTTCTGACGATTCAAAGAAATCGCGATTGGCACGACGAAGAAGCGTTGTTCCAGCGCACATTGCAATTTCAACCTGAAGCCGTAAACATTTGGACGAGTGTGGCCGAGATCTACCTTCGCCGCGAGGATAATACTCGCGCCCTCGAATACTTCCAAAACGCGTTGAAACGAACGTCCGATACGCGATTCCTCCAAAGTTCCTACGAAAGCTATCGCATCTACCTCGGCTTGGGCACCGTGGCCGCACGCCAATCCAAGCCTGCAGAAGCTGTGGAGTATTTGCAAAAGGCTATGGAGATTTATCCGCAAGGCGATGGCGCTTACACCCAACTTGGTGGTGTGTTGATAACTTGGGGTCAACGCTACGGGGACGCAATGGTTCTTCTGGAGAAAGCCATTCAGCTTAGCGCCGTCAACGAATTCGCCCGAGACTATATGGGCGTTGCACTCGTGAATCAAGGAAAGTACGAGCAGGCGATCAAATACTTCCGCGAAGCTTTAGAAATAAATCCTGACCTCGAATCCGCCAAGCAGCATCTCCAAGTGGCACTTCAGGCGAAGAATCACTAGAGTCCCGAAGGCCGTAAAGATGCCGCGGCATTGCTTCCAAAAGATGATCAAGCGGACGGGTTCGACAACATTGCGAATGTGCTGAAAGTGTCGCCATCTTTTCTAGACCAATATGTCTCGGCTGCACGGACTATAACGAGTCAGGCCATAGGCAATGCTCAGCCGAAACCGGCCAGCGTTGTCTTTCGTCCATCGCGCAGCGATCAGTCCGCTCACATCGAGGGCTTGCCTTTGGGAACGCCCGGCGGATTGCTCGTTGAGCACGTATTTCCGGCCGACGGCGAATACAAGTTCAACATCAATGGTCTGGCCGGCGGCGGCTATGTTCGTGGGCTCGAGTATGAGCATAGGGTCATCATCACCATTGATGGCGCGCGAGTTTTCGAGAAAACCGTCGGCGGTGAGGAAGACATCAAAGCGATCGATCAGAAACAGGCGGTTGCAGTCGCTGCGATCAACGGCCGTTTCCAAAATATTCCGGTAAGTGTAAAGGCCGGGCCGCACAAGGTCGGCGTGACCTTTGTCGTAAGAACGTTCGCCGAATCGGACGAGACCTTGTTCCCGTTCGTACCAGGCCGGGGTGACGACCGCATCGCCAGGATCGGCAGCGTTGAAATCCTGGGCCCATTCAATCCCGCCGGCATGACGCCCACTCCAGCGCGGCAGCGCGTTTTTGTGTGCAATCCCGCATCGTCGGTTACCGAAGCGGAGCAGTTCGGTTGCGCCAGGCAAATCCTGTCGACATTTGCGCGGCGGGCATTTCGACGAACCGTCACCGATAGAGATCTCGTGGCGCCGCTCGCTTTCTACAAATCCGGTAAGGAAGACGGCGCAGGCGATTTCGATGCGGGTATCAAGGCCGCGCTGATGGCGATTGTTTCCAGCCCCAAGTTTCTTTATCGCGCCGAAGCGGTTCCGGAGAACGCGGAATCGGGCTCTACTTACCGGGTCACCGATGTCGATCTGGCTTCCCGACTCTCGTTTTTCTTGTGGAGCCGTTTGCCCGACGATGAGCTTCTCGATGCCGCAGCACAAGGGAAACTCAAGGATGCGGCGGTACTCGACAAACAAGTGCAGCGGCTGCTGGCCGATCCGAAGTCGAAATCGTTGATCACCAATTTCGCATTTCAGTGGCTGAAGATCCGCAATATTGATGAGATCGATCCCGACGCCTTTCAATTTCCAAATTTCGACGAGACACTTCGCGACGCTTTCAAGCGCGAGATGGAATTCTTTGTCGAAAGCCTCGTACGCGAAGACCGGAGTGTTATAGACCTGCTGACGGCGAATTACACATTCGTCAATGAGCGCCTCGCGCTGCACTATGGAATCCCGAACATCCGCGGCGATCGGTTCCGGCGAGTGACGCTCGAGGATTCAAGTCGCTGGGGATTGCTTGGCAAAGGTGGCGTCTTGATGGTGACGTCCTACCCGAATCGCACAGCGCCTGTCCTTCGTGGCGCTTGGATTCTGGAAAATATCTCCGGCACGCCGCCGTCACCACCGCCGCCCGACGTAGAAGGATTCAAGGAAAATAAAGAAGGCGAGAAAGCCAAAACAGTTCGCGAGATCATGGAGCAGCATCGGGCCAAACCCTCATGCAATGGATGCCACGGCGTGATGGACCCGCTTGGATTTGCGCTGGAAAACTTTGATGCGATCGGGGCATGGCGAACGAAGGACGTGAATGCAGGCACGCCAATTGATGCATCGGG
>QHXA01000650.1 GCA_003222755.1 Acidobacteriota bacterium | reverse complement strand
TCCTGAAAAAAGCAGCGGCAGCGTTGGCCTTGGCAGCCCTCGCGGCAGTGCCCGGCCTAGCGCAACGCGGCCAGCGCGGCGCAGCGGCTGCCGCAACCGCCGACAGTCCTCCGCCCGAACCGCCTCCGCGCCGGCCCGATGGACGAGTGAATTTGGGCTCGACACCAGACAAGAAAGGTTATTGGGAAGTTCGGCCGGGTCTCGGCGGTGCACCGCGGGCAGCCGATGTGCCCTTCCAGCCGTGGGCTCGGGCTCTCTATCAGTACCGAACCGGCAGGACCGATCTCTATCCGCCGCTCGTCCGCTGCAAGCCGAGCGCGGGGCCGGGCTTCTTTAATGCGCCGGGTTTTGAGATCGTTGACGTCCCCGAATTAAAGAAAGTCTTCATCCTCAACATTGCCGGGCCGCATTCCTGGCGTGTGATCTATATGGATGGGCGTCCGCATCCCACCGGCGATGACTTGCGCCCAACTTTTTTAGGCCATTCCGTCGGTCATTGGGAAGGCGACACGCTGGTCATCGATACCGTCGGTTTCAATGAAAACCAGTGGATTGCCGGCGCCTATCCCACAACCGAACAATTGCACATGACCGAGCGTATCTCGCGTCCCAACCTCAGAACCATTTCCTACGAATACACAGTCGAGGATCCTGGAGCGTACACTGCGCCCTGGAGCGGCCGTTGGACCATTACCGAGAAAACGGCATCATCGTGGATTCCCGGCGGCGAGATCTTCGAATACATCTGCCAGGATTCGCGGTAGCAGCGACAATAGCCCGCCGGCAGGCGATTCGCCGGACAGAACCTCTGTACCATGAGTCTCAGGAATCGCATAAACCGTCATGAAAGAATTGATGAGTGCCGCTCTCACATTCACAGTAGGACTGCTTTCCCGACAGGTGCGAGCTTTTTAGCCGCTCCCCTCTAAGGCTGCCATGGCCCAGACTAAGTCGCCGGCCGAATCGTTGACGGCCATATTGACGCACGAGAAGAATCCCATCAAACGATTCTTTAAAATGCTGGGGCCGGGCCTAGTCACCGGGGCGTCTGACGATGACCCATCCGGCATCGGCACATATGCCCAAGCGGGCGCCGCACTCGGGTTTTCGGCGCTTTGGACGGCTCTGGCCACATTCCCGATGATGTGGGCCATTCAGTACATCTGCGCCAAGATCGGTATGGTCACGGGGATGGGACTGGCCGGTGTGCTTAAGAATCACTATTCACGCTGGGTTCTCTATCCGTGTGTCGGCGGTCTCGTGATTGCGAACACGATTAATGCGGGCGTCGATATCGGTGCTATCGCGGTGTCTGTCAATTTGCTGGTTCACGTCCCGACTGCCCCGATCATTATCACGACGGCACTCGCGATCTTAGTGGTGCAGATTTGGGGTTCCTACCGGCTGATCGCGCGAATCTTCACTTGGCTCACGCTTTCACTTTTCGCCTACATTCTGTCCGCATTTTTCGCGAGGCCGGACTGGTGGGACGTAGTCCGCGGGACGTTCGTTCCGACGCTTCGATTTGACAGTCGCTTCCTAACAGTATTGCTGGCGATTCTGGGAACGACAATCACGCCTTACCTCTTTTTCTGGCAAGCCAATCAAGAGGTCGAGGAAGAAATTTCAATGGGTCGCCGGACCTTGCAACAAAGAAAGGGAGCCAGTGAATCCGAACTGAAATATGCGAATTGGGACGTCGGAGCTGGAATGTTCTTCTCGAACGTGGTGATGTATTTCATTATCTTGGCCACCGCCGCCACTCTTTTTAAGGCAGGTAAGGGTAACATTCAATCCGCAGCCGATGCGGCGCAGGCACTGCGTCCCCTAGCAGGGAACGCCGCGTACATGCTCTTAGCATTTGGATTGATCGGTGCAGGATTCCTATGCGTACCCATCCTGACAGGTTCTGCGGCGTATGCGATAGCCGAAGCTTTGGGTTGGAAACATGGGCTTGGTGAAAAGCCCCGTCGTGCAAAACTGTTTTATAGCGTGATCGCGGTCTCAACTCTAATCGGAATGCTGATCAATTTTGGCGGCGTTAATCCGATCAGCGCACTATTTTGGACCGCCGTCATCAACGGCTTTCTCGCGCCGCCAATGCTGATCATCATTATGTTCGTCGCGAATAATAAAGCTGTGTTAGGACCTAATGTCAACGGTCTCGCTATGAATGTAATGGGATGGCTAACAACTCTGGTGATACTGACGGCTGCTGCCGCACTTATTGTAATTTGGAGCGGTTCACATTAACGAGAGCAGCGATAGACTGCTCGTCAATGCCGGACTACAAGGGTTTCGAATTCACGTTCCGGCGACAAGCTCACCGCTCATGTTCAGTATGGCCGGGGCGGCGATGTTCCTGCCATTTCTTCCAATGTTGCCGACGCAAATTCTGCTCAATAATTTCCTCTATGATTTCGCTCAGATCACTATTCCGACAGATAACATCGATCCGATTTACGTTCGTGAACCTCAGCGATGGAATATCAGCCTGATCCGGAAATTCATGCTCATCATCGGGCCAGTCAGTTCGCTATACGAGCCGAGAAGGCTTCGAATCAGGCGCCAAGCACGCTAAATTGAGGTGTCGACGGGAAAGATCCTATCGCGATCGGATTGGATGCCGCCATTCGCATTGTATTCAGGTATCGCAGATCCTTCAAGTACTCCGACACTGACTCTCAGGCATGGAGTTTATTCGCCAGCATCAAATCTCCCATGCCCTGCATCGTGGTATATTTACGCCACTTTGAGACAAACAGCTGTACTCGACGTCCGCCAATTCATCGATGAGCAGCCATTCAGCCGGTATCAATTGCTGGTTGCGGTCATGTGCGGTGCGCTGGTCTTCATGGACGGATACGACGCTCAGGCGATGGGCTTCGTTGGTCCGGCATTGCGAGCGCAGTTGCACATCGGCCTTGTGCCGTTCGGCAGAGTAGTCTCGATCGGTGATCGCAGATCGAATCGGCCGAAAGCCCGTTCTGGTTGGATGTAGTTTAGTGTTCGGCATCGGAACACTTTTGACTGCGGCAGCGACCTCGCTCGATATCCTTTTCATTTACCGGTTCATCACCGGCTTGGGTCTGGGCGGCGCGATGCCGAACGCTATCGCGCTCACGTCCGAATATGCTCCGCGAAAATACCGCGCCACGGCTGTCATGACGATGTTCACCGGCTTTTCGATCGGTGCTGCGGCGGGCGGGCTTGTCGCCGCGAGGCTGATCTCGCGATGGGGTTGGCAATCGGTTTTCATTGTCGGCGGCGTCCTTCCGTTAATCATGGCTTTTGTCGCTCTGGCGCTGCTGCCGGAATCGATCCGATTTTTGCTCGTACGAGGCAGAGACCGCGAGCGAGTTGTCCACTATCTGTCGCGGATCGCGCCCAACCACGGCGCTTTCGACGAATTGACGGTTGGTGCTGAGGAGCAGCCCTCCCGCGCCTTCGCCGTGACGCAGCTCTTCACTGACCGCCGTGCCAGCATGACGCTCCTCCTCTGGGTCATGTTCTTCATGAACCTGCTCGATTTGTACTTTATCAACAGCTGGCTGCCGACTGTCATAAACGACATCGGCATCCGCGTGGAAACCGCAATCATCATCACTACCATGTTTCAGGTGGGTGGCGCCGTCGGAGCGCTTCTGCTGGGCAGATTCTTCGACCGGGAAGGATCTTTCAAGTTTTTGGCGGCTACTTACCTCGGAGCCGCCGCGACAATATTTCTCATAGGCGAAGCCGGGGTGTCTGTTCCTCTGTTAACATTAACGGTTTTCGCCGCTGGAATCGGAGTCATCGGAGGCCAGACCGGCTCGAACGCCTTAACAGCCGAATTCTATCCCACAGCGATCCGCTCGACCGGTGTAGGATGGGCCCTTGGCATCGGCCGAATCGGCTCCATCATAGGACCCACGCTGGGCGGCACTTTGCTCGCCATGGGAGGCCAAACGAGACATGTGTTTTGGGCGGCAGCGATACCGCCGCTTATAGCCACGGTTGCAGCGTTAGGCGCAGCTTTTATTCAAAAGGGAAGAAGAAATGAAAATCGACATCTTTAATCACATTTTTCCAAAGAAATTTTTCGACAAACACATCGATGCGGGACACGGCGGCAAGGACATCGGCAAACGCGTGGCCAACATTCAAACTATTGTCGATGTGGATTCACGCTTCAGGATACTGGATGAGTTTGGCGATTACGTTCAGGTGCTGACACTGCCCCTTCCACCGCTGGAAATCCTGGCCGGGCCTGATAAATCGCCGGAATTGGCAAGAGAAGGAAATGACGGTTTGGCCGAACTCGTGAAAAAGCACGACCGCTTTCTCGGGTTTGCTGCGTCCCTGCCGATGAACAATCCAAAAGCAGCAGAGAAGGAAATGACGCGCGCGCTCGATGAACTCGGCGCATTCGGCATTCAGATCTATACGAACGCCGCCGGCAAGCCGCTGGATTCGCCGGAATTCCTTCCGTTGTTCGAAGAGGCCGTTCGCCGCGATATTCCGATCTGGATCCATCCTGCTCGTGGCGCCGACTTCGCGGATTATCAGACCGAGACCAAATCACTGTATGAAATCTGGTGGACTTTCGGCTGGCCGTACGAAACCAGCGTCGCGATGTCGCGGTTGGTGTTTGCGGGCTATTTCGACAAGTTCCCGACGCTCAAAATCATCACGCATCATATGGGCGGTATGGTCCCGTACTTCGAAGGCCGCGTCGGCTACGGCTGGGACCAACTCGGCAAGCGCACGACCGATGTAGACTACGTTTCGCTGCTCAAGTCGATGAAGAAGCGCCCGGTCGACTACTTCAAGAACTTTTATGCGGACACGGCCCTATTCGGCGCGGCTCCAGCAACGAAATGCGGATACGAGTTCTTCGGATTGGATCACGTGGTGTTCGCGTCCGACATGCCGTTTGAACCGGCGCCCGGCCTGTATGCGCGCGAAACGATCAAATGCGTTGAGGGGCTGGATCTCACGAAGGAACAGAAAGACCAGATCTATCGTGGAAACGCGGAAAGGCTGCTCAAGCTGAAGTCCGTCGCCGCGAAGCGGTAGGCGCACCGCGGAGCGGTGGCAGGAAATTAGCCAGGGGTACGCGTTTTTTGCGTACCCCTG
>QHXA01000649.1:3451-7962 GCA_003222755.1 Acidobacteriota bacterium | reverse complement strand
CCTCGATCGTGCGCCGTTCCTGAATTCGGAACGCTCTCGAGAGCGCAGCGTCGATGCCCCAGAATCCGGCCCCAAAAACATTGAAGCGGCCGATATTTCCGAGAGAACCCAATGCCGGCTGCTGGAAAGCCGCCGGATTGAGCCAGCAGGAAACCGTTTTTGTCGTGCAATAGGGGTCGGCGAGGATCTGCGTCGGGCGCTGCCCGGTCGTGCCGCTCAACTGCCGGTCGAGGTTCGTTGTTATGGTCAACGGCGGGCCGGACGACACCCGGTAAGTTCCGGAGAACTTCCAGCCGGTCGCGATCATGCGCAACCTTCGACCGGTGAACTGTGGTGTCTCGGCGACCCACGTCATGTTCGCGATGTGCCGCCGATCGTTCGAGCAGTTGCCGCGATCGAAGCGACGATTGTTCGGATCCAGCAAACCGGTTCCTGTTCCCGGGGTTCCGCCGCCCTGCGTGAAATCGCCGACGCAGTGCGACCAGGTGTAGTTGCCATTTACGGTGATGCCGCGCGCACGCCGCTGCGCCGAAAGGACAAGGCCGTTGTAGCTCGCTGTTCCGCCGTCCGTGTATTGGTCGACGAAACCGAGCAAATCCGCGCCGGGTAATCCTGCGAGACTGAAGACACGGCGCTGATTCAGATTCGTGTTCTGCGAGCACGGATTGTAGTTCGCGCCCTGCAACATGCAGGTACCCAATCCGAGAAACACGCCGGGATTGAGCTGAATGGATTGCCACAAGTGTTCCGTTTCACTGCCGAGATAACTTGCGGATATGAGCCAGTTCGCTCCAAGTTGCCTTTGAAGACTCAGGTTCCATTGATGGACTCGGGTCATCTTCTGATTCGGCGGCAAGCCGAGGAACGGACCGTATTGTGTGAATTTCGCGTCGGGGCCAAACTCCGCGATCGGGAATGGGTTTCCCCCAGTTTGTCCGAGGAACGGATCGCGGAACCCCCCGACGGGACTATTCACGATGACGTTGAAGCCCCATGGCGGGGCGTTCGTCGTGTTGTTCCAAAAGCGGCCGTTCACGAAATCATACGCGATTCCATATGATGCGCGAACCGACGTGTGGCCGTCGCCTTTGGGATCCCATGCGAGGCCGATCCGCGGTGCGAGGTTGCGGATGACGTCATTCATGCCTGCTTTGCCGGGGAAGCCCTTGTCGCCCGGGAAATACAAACCCGGGGGAGCATTGCGATAGACGCTGCTGCGCACTCCTTTCAATAGCCGGTCGTAATCGAAGTTATAAATTGCGCCATTGGCAAAGCGTGGCGGCAAGAACGGTTCCCAACGCAAACCCAGATTCACGGTCAAACGCGGCGACGGTTTCCACGAGTCCTGGGCGTAAAATCCGACGTTCCAATTCCGCGTGTAGACGGTGTTCGGGCCAGACTGGAAATCGGCCATTCCCAAACCGGTTGCCATGCCTGTGAAGCTATAGCCGCCGGTCGATCGGACATTGCCGTTGAAGTTCGATCTCCAGTTGGCCAGGCTCTCGCCGAAGCTGAACTGATGCGCTCCGCGAATTAAGTTGAGGTCATCGCTGATCGAGTACGTGTCGGCCCTGTTGGTCGCTTGCAGCTCCGTGCCGTTGCCGATCGTCGGACCGCCGCTGACGGTCATAACGATGAAATGGGGAAGGTAACTGTACGCGTTGATGCCCAGATCTGTTGGCCCGAATAAATCCGAGTTGAAGCGATGTATCGCCACGCGGTTGTACGCAAGCCGCAGCGAATTGACAGTGTTCCCACTGAACAGATACGTGTTGCCCAACGTCACGGATTGCGACATGTTGTCTTTGCCGCCTGTAATAGTCGACAGCGGATTATGCGAGAAGCTATAGGGCGTTGGCGTGAAGTACGTGGTGATGATGTAGCGCGCGAAAAACGATTGCTTCGCGCTGAACTGATAGTCCACGCGACCGACAGCCTGCGTTTCGTCGATCGCGCTTCGGATTCCAAAAAGAACTCTGCCGCACGGATCTTCCGTTTTGGGAAGAGCACTCACGATTTTCAGCGCCGCCGGATCGAGTTGCGATGGTGCGATGCGATTGCCCGAGAATGGCGCACTCAGATTGATGGCGCGACTTGCATTGCAGGCCGCGGATGCGATACCGGTGAAGTCGCCCTGCAACATTCGGAACGAAACCGGTGTTTTGCGTTGGATCGGATCGCGTCTTCGTTCCCTGATAGCCGCCAAAGAAGAAGATCTTATTCCTCTGGATCGGTCCACCGATCGTACCGCCATATTGATTGCGCTTCAGTGAATCGCGCACCGCGGCAAAAGCATTTCGCGCGTTGAATACGCCGTTGCGGACGAATTCGAAAGCATCGCCATGAAAGTCGTTGGTCCCAGACCTTGTCACGGCGTTGATCGCGGCACCGGAGTGTAAGCCGTTCTGCGCGCTCAAGGCACTCGTCTCGACTTTGAATTCCTGCAGGGCGTCGGGAAATGGAAACGGCAGGTTCATCGCGTCGTACATATCGGTGTGCAGCGCCCCATCGAGAAAATATCCGACTCCGAATTGGAGACCGCCGGCGACGGAGATCGACTGTCCTCCGGGCATTCCGGAACTCGGCGCTTTTTCAACCGGGACAGCAGCGCCGGCAAGCTGGATCAGATCGGTGGCATTGCGTCCGTTGAGCGGCAACTCGAGAATGCGCTGATTCTCAACGACCTGGCCGATGCCGGTTGCGCGCGTTTCCACCAGTGTCGCGTTGGCCTGGACTTCAACACTCTCCGTCACCTTTCCGACCTGCAGCACCGCATTGATGACCGGATTGCCATTCACTTCCAGAACGATCCCGGTTTGCACGTAAGCTCGAAATCCGGTGAGCGCGGCCTCGAGCCGGTATGGACCCAGCGCAAGATTGGGCAATTCGAACGCGCCCGTTTCGTTCGTTATCGTGGCGCGCGTGGCGCCGGTCTCCGTTTGTGTGACGGTGATTTCAACACCGGGCAGAACGGCTCCCGATTGATCTTTGACCGTGCCGCTGATCTGCGCACGCGCTTGAGACCAGGCCGCGTGTACGCTCAGAAGAGCCACGATGAATCCGATAAACATCATGCTGACGAGACGCTTCATGCTTTCTCCTAGACAGATCGGATAATTCCTATTTCCTTCTCGATGACGATCTTTGTCCCAAACTTTTTAGACCGGTCGATGACACGGTCCAGAATCCGCCGTGCTGTTTCGCCGCGCGCCAACAGTGGGCGGCCGCGCTGCGCGCGAGAGCGGCCGAAGCCCAGATCGATGGGGTAGAGTTTGATTTCTGTGAGTTGCTTTCCGCGAAATTCACAGATCGGGAGGATGCTTTCCCAGTACGGCGCTTCAATCTCGAAACTGCGCGTTCCGTTCCCGCTACGCGCGTCCATGAAGTCGCCGGGCGTGGCATCGTCGGACAATCCGAATCCGCGGTAGTAGCCTGGCGGAACGGACTGGATCGTGTCGTTTTCAAAAATGAAATTGCCGAGGCTGTAAAAGATCGGACGGCCTTTATAAATCTCGATGCCCAGCGTGACGTGAGGTCCATGACCAAACACAGCATCGCAACCGGCATCGACGGCAGCGCGCGCGAAGTCCACCCAGAATTCGGCAGGTTCGGGCATCTCCGTATCGCTCTTCGCCGTCATCTGGCCCGCCTTTCCGAACTCGTGGTTATGAAGTGAAAACACCTGCCAGTCAGATTGGCGCGCGGCTTCGCGAATCGATTTCAAATTGCCCTCGGCATCGCCTTTGTTGACCGCACTGGAACTGGAGAAACCGCGCCCCAGGTGGAATTCCATGTTGCCGAGGCGCACGGCATCCGGCTTGTCCTCTGTAATGGTTCCCGATGGATAAAACTGCAAACGCTGCCGGACGCGCGCCTCCGCAAAACCGAGTTCCCTGTCGATGCGTTTCAATTCGGCGAGGGCTTTCTCGTCGACCTCGTACGTTTGTGAGAACCCAAGCGGGTTGAGACCGGGACGTCCCGGTGTATCGCCATGTGGATCCCCTGCGGCATTATTTGCTCCAGTGGTTGCTGCGGCGACCAATCCGATGCGCCCGGCGCGCGTATCAATGTAGGCGGGACGTCGGGCTTCGATCAGACTTGGTCCTGCGCCTGCGAATGGGATGTTTGTGCGTTTAAGATGTTCGAAGGCCGCGAGCATTCCCGTCGGGCCATAGTCCCCGACGTGATTGTTGGCGTAGGAGACGGCATCGATGCCAATCCACTTCAGGTCATCGAGTAAAACCGGCGCGGTCGTCATTGGGGTGCCGCCACCGCCGCCTTGTCCCGGAAAGCCTTCGTGATCGTCGCGGACCGATGTCTCCAGATTGCAGATCGCGATATCGGCGCCTCGGACGAGCTCCACAAGGGCCAGGAAGTTTTCTTCCGTGAAGGGCTTCAGGCCCCGGGTAAGCATCGTGTCGCCGGCAAGAGCTAGGGTCAAGTCGCCGAGTTCCGACCTGTAAATGGGTCCTTGAGCGAATGCTGCCAATCCGAATGCCGCGCTTCGCTTC
>QHXA01000649.1:2839-3404 GCA_003222755.1 Acidobacteriota bacterium | reverse complement strand
AACGCCTCCTTCATTGTTTTTGGGCCGGCTCGGTGAAAGCATTCGAACGGCCCCGCCCTTGTTCTTCTGTGTAGTGCTGCATGTCGCGCTCGCCTTCGTAGCACGCGAATTCGAGTTGGTAATATCCAGATTCTTTGTTTCGCGTGAATGCGAGTGCAATGGTCCACGGTTTCGTGTAGAGCGTGGGATCTTCGATGCGTGCTTCGAAGTGAATCGTATCGCGATCGATCATGGTGTAGCGCTCGACGACGTGAGTGTTCTCGGTTTGAAAATTTCCCGACGGTTCAAACCAGTCCTTGCCGTTGTTATTCCTGTTATCCACGACCAGTGTGTTTCCTTCCCAGTGGCCAACTGATTCCGGATGCCAGAGCTTAATCGCCTCGGGAAGGCGCGCGCGGCCGCCGGTTGGAATGATGCGGTAATCGTGCATCTGTTCATAAAGAATGACGACGTAGCCGATGGGCTGAACGATCTGCAATCCGTAGTTGGTGAAACTGTCGCGAGGCGGCGGCGAGGGGGCGCAGTGTCCTTTTGGATCGTCGAATGGTCTGTTGCGCAATTCGTT
>QHXA01000649.1:0-2825 GCA_003222755.1 Acidobacteriota bacterium | reverse complement strand
AGGAATCTTTCGATCGGGTGGATCGACAATCACACCGGTCGTCGCCGGCACTAAAGATCCCTGACCCTTGCGCGGCTCGATATCCCAGACCGCGCCGTTATGCCGCGACGTCCAATATCCATGGAAATCCGGCCTGCCATCCGCTGTTCGCGGCGGCTTGAACGTCTTCGCTCTTTCAAGGGCGCATTTGTGGAACTCTACCGAATCAAAGGGGCAGCTTCCTGCGGCGCCTCTTGTCTGAGCGTATACCGACAGCATCCCGAAGCCGACAAGGAAACTGATCGTTATCGAATTTCCTGCGCGTAAATGAAGCATTCGTACTCCAGGATCTGATTCATGTCCTTGTGAAGATATAGAGGCATCCGCATCTTCCAGGGCCTGCTAAATACTTCGGGATCCTCAATCGTGACTTCGTATGTGATGGTGTCCGGGGCGGTGCGCGTGAAACGTTCCGTCGTCTTCAAGGCACCGCTGTGAAAATTGCCCGCGTAGTCGAACCATGTTTGGTCGTTGAATCCGATCGACTCGACGACGAGGGTGTTTCCTTCCCAATGACCGCGAGGATCCCCCATCCACGATTCGTAACCCGGATAACGATCCAGCTTTTTGAGCGGAATCCATCGGACCGTGTGGACGTATTCTGAAAGGATCATGACCTCTTCAGGCGTTTGAAGAATCTGAAAGGGAAACGGCAAATACATCGTTCGCGGTACGCCGGCCAGAAAACATTTCTCCACAGGATCGGCCGTCGCGCGATCCGCGAAGTTTTGCTTCTTCTTTTCCATCGCCCATGGCTGGTAAGGAATGCTGCCATCGGCAGGATCGACAACGACGCCAAGGCCGGCCGGCGTTTTATAACTGCCGGCGTGATGCTGAATATCCCAGTTGGCGGTGTTTCGCACTTGCCATATACCCTGAAGATCCGGCTCACCCGAAGGTGTGCGTGGTGGGCTGTAGCTTTGCGCGCGCGCATCCGAGGCGAAAAGAAAGACGGCTACGACCGCCGCCGTTTTCATCAAAAGAAATTTCATCCTATTACCCAATAGTGCGCGGGATTATACATGACGTGGTATCCTGCCGCACATCGGAGACTGCGCATGCAATTCAGGTTCGGCATCTTCATGATTCTCTTCAGCGCCACAGTCGCATTGGCCCATCATTCTTTCGCCGCAGAGTACGATGCGAACAAACCCGTCACGCTCAAGGGAACGATCACGAGAGTGGATTTGGTGAATCCTCACGCCTGGCTTTACATCGATGTCAAAGACTCCAACGGTAAAGCGGTCAACTGGGCCATCGAGATGGGATCCCCAAATACGCTGATACGGCGCGGCATCAACAAGAACTCGGTGCCCCTTGGGACGGAAGTGACTGTTGATGGGTATCTTGCGAAGGACGGTTCACCAACGGCCAACGGCACTACGATCAAGATGCCGGACGGAAAGCGACTCTTCGCGGGATCTTCTGCGCCTGACGCCCCCGGCGGCGAAACGAAATAACTCGAGGCTTCCGAGACCCGAGCTCTCAGTCTGCGTTGTTATTTAGTGGGTGCGACGAATGTGTCGGAGTGTCCTTTGCCGTGCTCTTCGGTGTAGTGCTGCAGATCACGCTCGCCTTCGTGGCAGGCATATTCGAGCAGTGAGTGGTGCAAATATGACGGCGGCCAACGCGACCGCCGTCACGACTATCGAATGCCAGTTCATCAGAAAGACAACTTTAACGCGAGTTGCATAATCCTCGGATCCTGAGCGCTAAGAATCTGCCCAAACTGCGGGCTGTTCCGTGCTGTAACCACGAGATTCGCGCCCGGTCCCGCACGGAAGCTGTTGGTCAGGTTGAACGCTTCCGCTCGCACTTCCAGAGTCTTCCTTTCCTGAATTCGGAAGATACGCGATAACGCCGAATCGAGCTGAAAGAAACCCGGCCCTGGAACACTGTTACGTCCTGTATTGCCGAGCGTGCCCGGCGCGGGCTGCTGGAAGGCTGCCGGGTTGATCCAGCACGAGGGCCTGGGATCGTCGCACAACGGATTTTGCAGAACCTGATTAGGTCGCTGATTGCTCATACCGGTCAATTGAATATCAATTCCGGCGGTCACGTTCACCAATGCTGCCGACGTGACGCGATAGCTCGACGACAGTCTCCAGTTCGACGCAAGAATCGCGAGTACTTTATTGCCCGACAGCTTCGGGCTTTCAAGAACCACGGAGAAGTTCGCGATATGCCGCCGGTCCAGAGCGAAGGTTCCGTCGAGCGTGGTTTGGGTGCAATTGCCGCGGTCGTACTTACGGTTATTTAGATCCAGTAGTCCGGTATTGTTGTTAAACGTCGATGCTCCGACCGGAAAATCCCCGATACAGTGAGACCACGTGTAATTGCCATTGAAACTCACTCCGTGGCTTAGCCGCTTTTGCGCGGACAGGATCAGGCCGTGGTAACTAGCCGTTCCGTACGACTTGATCTGATCCACAGCACCCAAATACTGTGCCTCTGTTGGGTTGATTCGGTAAGTCAGCCGGCGCTGATTGATGTTGCCGGTTGAGTTGCAGCTCGTGATGACGCCGTTTGGGCAAGGATCAAGTATGGAGGGGTTGAGAGGAATGCTGATCCAGAGATGTGCCGTTTCTGTTCCCATGTACGTTGCCGACACGAGCCAGTCCTTGCCGATTTGGCGCTGCATACTCAGATTCCACTGATAGATCGTTGGCGCCTTGGCGTCAGGTTGTTGCGCCGCAAAGGACCCGAAACAGCAAACAAACGGGGCATTGGGATCTCTGACTGACGGGAACGGGTTTCCGCCCTGAACCGTCCCCCATGGATCGGCA
>QHXA01000642.1:3647-6584 GCA_003222755.1 Acidobacteriota bacterium | reverse complement strand
CCGCGGGCGTTTTGATGACGGCCACAGGCCGATGGTTTTGCTCGACGATGACTTCGATGCCTTGTTGGACCTTTTCCAGGACGGCATGCACATCGCGGGCAAGTTCGGTTTCGGTAATGCGGACGGTGCTCATGTCCCCGATCATAGCTTGTTCTCGGCCGCATTGTCTTCCTCCTCTTCCGGCTCCAGAATCGAGAGCAGCGCGGCACGTGTGGATTCGGCAGACTCGCCGATGAGGGCTGTCTGTGGGACGGGGCAGACGGGGCCAATTGTCGGGAAAACCTTCTTTTTTCCACAACCACCGGCAACGCCAGATGCTTCAGACAACGTATCTCTAAAAAACGTACTTCAACGCGAATTGAATGATTCGCGGAGCGTCGGCATTGGTCTGGATCTGTCCGAATTGGGCATTGTTAAGCACTGTAATCGGATTACCCGGATTCACGTGGTTGGGCGCGTTAAACGCCTCGCCGCGAAATTCTACGGACTGGTTCTCACGAATGCGGAACTCGCGGGTCAAGCCGATGTCGATCCGAATGCTTCCCGGACCGCGCAGTGTGTTCCTGCCGAGGTTCCCATATTGTCCGACCGGCGCCGGCGCGAAAGCCGCAGCATTGAACCAGTGTGCGATATTCTTGTCGGCGTGGTAGACGTCGCCGTCCAAGTAATCGACGCGTTGGTCTCCGGTGCCCGTCAATGCCCGGTCCGTCCCGGGCGTAATTGACAACGGACTTCCCGACGACAAGCGGACAATTCCCGAAAGCTTCCACTCACCGCCCAACCGCCTCAGAATGCCGTTCGCAAACTGCGGCGTCTCGTAAACTGTCGAGACATTCACATTATGCCGCCGGTCCTGGTCACAGTTTCCGCGATTTGCCCTTCGGCGTTCCTTCACCACCTGCCCATTATTTTGGAACTGCGGTGTCACGCCGAAATCTTCGATGCAGTGCGACCAGGTGTAATTCCCCTGAAGTGTAATTCCCCTGCTGCGTCGGCGAGTGACCGAGATCAACAGCGCGTTATAGCTGCGGGTCCCGCCGTCATCGGCAATGACGATGTTGCCATAGTAGACGCCTTGAGCAGGGTTCTGCAGATACAGCTTTCGCCGTTGTTGCGTGTTCGATGTCGTAGAGCATGTGGAGTAGTTCACTCCGTTGATCGAGCAGGAGTTCGTACCAAGGAACACGGCAGGGTTCCCTTCGGAGTTGATTAAGTTGTGAAATACGCTGCTGCCGAGGTAATTCGTGGCAAATAGCCAGTTTTGGCCAACCTGTCGTTGGATGCTGAGGTTCCACTGATTCATCGACGGCATCTTGAGGTCCGTGGGAATCGTGACGAAAGTACCAAAACGCGGAAACACAGCGTTCCTGCTTAACGTAAACGGAAACGGGTTTCCTCCGGGATAGGTTGCCCAAGGATCCTCAAAAGGACCGGGGCTGTCGAGAGTGACTTCTGCTCCCCAAGGAGGCTGATCGCTGTAACCGCCGTATTGGTAGAAGTGCGGATAATCCGTGAATAATCCATATGCTGCCCGAATGGACGTCAACCCGTTCCCACTGATGTCGTATGCAAGCCCCAGACGCGGCGAGAAACGCTTCCAGCTATCCGGTCCAATAGAATTGTTTACGGATTTCGGCAGAGCAGGATCGCCGGGGAACAGCAGGCCTGCCGGAGCGTTCACGTACACCGTGCTCTTTAGTCCCTGATCGAACCAACTCTTGTCGTAATACAAATAATAGTCACGTTTGTTTGACGGCGCCTGGTAGGGCTCCCAACGGAGGCCCGTGCTGACGGTCAGCTTGGAGTTTGCCTTCCATGTGTCCTGGAGGTAGGCGCCGACATAATTCTGACGGTAGTAGAAGGAGTTCAGGTTGCCCTGACCATATGCACTGAGTCTGCCGGTGAGGAAATCCGCCATGGCCAGCCCTGTGCCATCCGCGTTGAATGTTGCGCGAGGCCGGGCGGGTGAACTCTTCTTGTTATTCAGCATCGATTTGATGTAATTCATGCCGAACCCGATCTGATGTGAGCCCCGGATCAAACTGACATCCTCTGAAAACTGACCGATTGTCGAATTTGTGTTCCCCGGCATTCCAGGGTCCGAGTGGATCGTGAAGCCATTCGGCGATACGGTGATGCCCACAATCTTTGCCAGGCCTTCCGGATAGTAGATATTTCTTACGCCTAAGTCGGTCAACGTAAACTGATCCGGAAAGGTCTTGACGTTGACCGTCCGAAGCAGCGTCGCGTGAAAGGAACTCACCGTACCCGAGCTCACCAAATATGTGTCGCCCAACGTCCAGGAGTCCGCTCGCCGTCGATAGTCGGCTTCAGAGGAAGTCAAGAGGTTAACGCCGTCATAGTTGGTGGGCTGAAACTGTGCGGAAACGAATCGGAAGAACAACGTGTGTTTGTCGTTTATCGTATAGTCCGTTTTCGCGACGTAGACCTGCTCGTCGCTGTTAATCGTTCGGCCGTACCGAATTTCCCCGCATGGGTCATCGGTCGACGGCAGACGCTTTAACATGTTCACCGCCGGCTTACTGAACGATGAAAGATCGATCCGATTGCCAACGAACGGAGCACGAAGAGTTATCGGCGACGTCCGGCATGCTGTCGACGCTACGGTCGTAAAGTCACCGGCAAGCATGGCCGGCGAAGCGATGAAGGATCTCTGATCAGTCGGCGCCGAACGCGTGTAGGTGATCTGTGTGCCGCCGAAGAAGAACAATTTATTCTTTTTGACGGGTCCTCCAAGCACACCGCCAAATTGGTTTCTCTTTAGATTGTCTCGCCGGAGAGCGAAAGGATCCGTGGCATTGAAAACGCCATTGCGAACTAACTCAAACAAGGTCCCGTGGACATCATTGGTACCCGACTTCGTGACCGCATTGATCGCCCCAGCCGAGTGTTGTCCGTATTGAGCAGGCACGCCGC
>QHXA01000642.1:0-3538 GCA_003222755.1 Acidobacteriota bacterium | reverse complement strand
AAATGGACTGCGTGGGATAATTTCGGTTCGTGGCTTGCGCGCCTCCAGCGACAGCCGCGCCCGAGAGAACAATCAGTTCGATTGCCTGCCTGCCGTTGAGCGGCAGTTCCAGCACTCGCGTGTTATCGATCACTTGACCGATGCCCGTGCTTCGCGTTTCGACGAGTGCGGCATTGGCCTGCACTTCGATCTGGTCGGCAACCTGACCGACTTCGAGAACGATATTCACAGCAGGGTTTGCGGCGACCTGCAGGACAATTCCGCTCTGTACATGGGTTCTGAACCCAGGAAGCATTGCTTGCAGCCGATATGGCCCAATCGGCAGGTTGGGTAATAAGTATGTGCCGGTTTCGTCCGTGACTGCAGAGCGCGTGACACCCGTCTCGGTCTGCGTCGCAGTGACCTCCACGCCAGGCAGAATCGCGCCCGTCTGGTCTTTCACCGAACCGTTGATCTGTGCGGTGTTCTGTGCCCAGACACTTGAGCAGCTCAAAATAAGAATGAGCAGCACAAAGAGACCCGCACCACTAACATTCTTCATTCTGGCTGCTTTGTAGTCTTCCATCTTGGTCCCTCCCCTTTGGAACACAAAAGAACAGTGCACCGCCGGATTAAAGAGGCATTCGTCAGCGCCTGGTGGGCGCTGCCGCAGACGCATTCGGGTCTGGAACGAGCATCCGGATCATCCCGTCCTGTCTGGACGTGAGGAGAAGCTCGCCGTCGCCAGTTCGGCTGATATGCAGATCAGCCCGAGAGATGCTCGCACCCATTGTTCGATCGATGAGCTCTTGCAGCGACACATCCCTGCGATTGCCGCTCGCGTCCCGCACGTACAACTGGATTTCTTCGATGGGCGCGACGGTCTGAGGGATTCCGTCGTCAGCCTTCTTCATCTCGGCGAGATCGGCCGCGAACACACGTCCGGTTGCGATATCGCCAAAGACGAACTTGCCGCGCAACGCCGCGATCCGGCCGTGATAGGCGAAGCCGTCGGTTACTGACCGTCCCTCGTCGTGATCGTAGATCGCGACGGGGTAGGTGAGGCCGTCCTTCTCACGCCCGTTCAGCACATCCGCGGGGAGTGGGAACAGTTGGCCGAGCTCGCCACCGCGCCAACGGCCGTTCTCCCAATATCCTTCCCGTTTCATCCAGCCGTAGTTCTCGCCATTGCGGACGATGTTGATCTCCTCGATATTGTTCATACCGATGTCGGAAGCGAACATGGTTCCGTCCGTGTCCCACGAGAGCCTGTGGGCGTTTCGGAAGCCGTAGGCGTAGATTTCGCCAAGCGTGTTCGGGTCGCCGTCTGAGGCGAATTTGTTGGCCATCGGAATTGTGTAATCGCCAAGGCCTTTCACCCCGCCCGTCACCTTCGGACTGCGTGGATCGAAACGCAGGATGGCGGTGATGATCGAGTCGAGGCGCTGTGTCTGGCTGGCGGTGTTCGCGTTCGGTCCACCGCCGTTGCTGAATCCGTGATCGCTGCCGCTGGTGTAAAGCAGTGCGTAGTCCGGATCACCGGGCTTTGCCGTCGGGTTGAACTCAACGGCACCCATCGGGTGGGTGAGGTTTGCGACGACATGCGCCTCACGAAGCAGTTCTCGTCTTGTTCCCTCGAAAACATTGGCAGCCGGGTTCGTTGCATGCCACTCCGTGATGATGTTGTGATAGGTCACGTCTTTCAACGTGAACCCGGGCGGGATGAAGTCGGGCGTCTTGGGATTGCCGGGACCGCGCTCAGCGTGCACTGTGTAGAACAAGCCGTTTCGCGCGAACTCCGGATGAAAGACGAAGCCGATGAATCCACTCTCCAGCCGGTTATAGACGGCATTCGGAAACACCGCTGCGACGTCTGCATAAACCTGAAGCTGGTTGTTCGAACCGATCAGATAGAGGAAGCCGCGCGAATCATTGGCAAAGCGGCGGCCATCGGGAAGATCGCGCACAAAGCTCACACGCGCCCAGCCTGCAGGCGACACGTCCTGATCGGCGGGACGAATCCCGCGCGTGTCCGGAAGGCGCACCAGGTCCTTAATCTCGACCGCCAAACCGCGTTTCGCAATCGGCGCCGGAATTGGGTTACTCGTGATCTGCGCCTGACTCGCGCCCGCGGTCCAGATCGCAACTAGCAGAACGATGACGAGCCGCATTCTTGTTCCCATGAATCCCTCCCGATTTGAACTTGTAGAGTTTATACCTGATGAGCGGTCGATATTATGTTTACCAACCGTGAATTCATATGGACGTTCATACGAGCAATCCTCGCCAAGGTCATGGCAGCCAAACCGGACACGCTCACGGACCTGCGCGACACCACGAACTCTGGCAGCACTGGGATCACAAGCTTCCCAACAACGCCTTCGTCGGCCGCCAACTCAAGCGGATAAGCGGTTCAAAGGGGGTCCTCAAAGCATGTCGTGGGCCGATACTGTCGTCGTATACCTATTATGTAAACCGCCGGCGCGTTCGGCGTCGCGGAATTCTTCGGCGGGCGGGATGATCCGATATCGTCCCCCGAAAGCCACGGCCGGCTTGACTCTCTCGGCAGTCAAAGGGTGCAGACGCGAACGCATTCCGCCCGCGAGACTGATGCTGATCGTTTTCTCAAGCATGAGGGCCTTCGATCAGATGTGTGACTCAACCGGCGATGCCCTCCGAAGCTACGTAACTTTCCATCGAATCGAGTTCCTGCGTCATATCCTCGAATCTCTCATGACAATACTGTCTCCGAGTTTCAGATCGTGTATGGAACTGTAACAAAGCGGTACCGCTTCGGCGGAAAATCATCGGTGTCGCGCGTTGCAAGTTTCAGTTTGTGATGTTTTGCGAGCGCGGCCTGCAACGCGTCAGGCATCTTCCAGCGATTCTGCCTCCGCAATGTGGCGGCCAGATCCGCGATTGGCCGATCAATAATCAGGATAGGAAACCGATCCAGCAGCCGGCGCGCCAGTTGCCGTTCTCTGCCTTCGAACCCGGTTAGGACTTCAGCGCGAGTAATGAGTGAGATCGCAAGCCTTCCCTGCATATTCAAAAGATACGCGGTCGGCGGCCGGTATTCCGTTGAATGGTCAATCATAATGACCGAATCGGCAATACCGTCGGAACTACTTCTGCCATTCTTTCCGTAATCGGCGTTGATACGTCAGGCCATCGCCGGCCTTCCACATTCCGGTGGTCTGTTTCAGAAGATCATTTAGAGGAATAGCTTCGCGCTTCTTCTCCTCGCGGTATTTTCGAACCGCTGTCCGGATAAGTTCAGCGGCGGAAATGTTTTCCTCCCTGGCCTGCTGATCCAGCCATTCCTTACTTTCTTCATCGAGACTGATCACCGTGCGAATCATACCTCAACTCCATTGATATCAGCTTAGCTGGAGTGATATCACCATTCAATCTTTAGCTTTGAGGGCATGGCTTCGAAGGGAGGCGGCTTC
Source organism: Acidobacteriota bacterium (assembly GCA_003222755.1). Taxonomy (GTDB): domain Bacteria; phylum Acidobacteriota; class Terriglobia; order 20CM-2-55-15; family 20CM-2-55-15; genus 20CM-2-55-15. The sequence continues at coordinate 107 of QHXA01000642.1, read as the reverse complement.
GCTGCGTTGTGCGTCTGGAGACTTCGGATGGGACGCATCACTTCTCCTAGCTGCGATTTAGTACAGTGAAAGTCCTGGATTTTGGCCTCGCGAAGCGGGGTGGCACG
>QHXA01000641.1:2913-3246 GCA_003222755.1 Acidobacteriota bacterium | reverse complement strand
GCTCAGTTGTCGTGTAACCGCGATCTCGTATTGTGACCGACGTGCCGACTACCGCTCGCTTTCCTTGTTCCCAGATTCATCAGTGCTTGCGGCTTTCAGACGCTGTGCTGCAGCACGTATCGCTTCGCGACGGCGCGTTAGGATTGCCTCTGCGTCGGGTGCAGCGAGAACAACGGCCTCGATGTGCTTGCAGAACTCAGGCTCATGACTTGCCGCTCGCAAATCTTCGAGAAATGGCTGGATCTTACTGAAAGTCGCAAAGATCTCGCCATGTGCTGCCCGAAATGCATCCCCATCAATTGCTCCGTTTGTGACTAGCGAAGCCGCCATGTC
>QHXA01000641.1:0-2861 GCA_003222755.1 Acidobacteriota bacterium | reverse complement strand
GTCGGCATACTCAAAGCCCTAAATAATAATGAAGGAAAAACCCAGAGAGTATTGGTTGCACCAGCAACACGACGCGACGCTTATTACGAATGATGCGGCAGCCGGATGACCGGCATCTCGTAATGTGGCCGAACGGAGTGCGGATTCATTTTTTGAAAAGTCCGGTTTGCCGAATATACGGCCATTGCGCAATCCGATCGGATCGCGTCATTTCGCCCCTTGCGCGAACCTCTCGCCCTCCAGGCAGATCTCGTCCGTGAGTTCGGTGTTGAGCGCGATCTGTTGCCGCAGCGTGACAGTCCAAGGCTTCGTGTAAGCCTTCGGATCGTCCACTGTTACCCCGATTTCGAGGTGCCCGTAGTCGGGCCGGCGGATTCGCTCGGTCACGGTGGCCGCTTCGGTAATCACGCTACCGTTCCAGTCGATCCAGATGTCGTCGCGGAAGCCCTTCGAGGTGATGACGAGGATGTCGCCCTGCCATGTGGCCGTCGAGTAGCCTTGCCACGACGGCGTTGGATCCGTCGGTAGCGGACGTCCGTCGATGAACACTTGGCGGTAGCCGGCGTTCATCTCGTTGAGCATCAACAGCAGGCCTGGCGTCTGCACGAACTTCAGCAGGTGCGGCAGGCTGTAGGCGCGGAGGAAGGAGTCAGGCAGGCAGCGGATGTGCGGATCATCCTTCGAATTCTCGGCCGTTCGTTTCTTCACGATCTCCGCGAGCCACGGCTGGTAGGGCAGGCCGCCGGGCAGGGTCACGCCAAAGTTGACGCCTTCGCGGCCCATTGGCAGTTCCGCGCCGCACAATAGGGAAGTGGGGTCGAACCCCCCGGGGCAGTTGAAGTTGCCTGTCAGCCAGATGCCCGAGAAGTCCGGCTTGCCGTTAGAGGCTCGCGGTGTCGGGGCTGACAAGTTGGGTTTGCCATCAGAAGTAGTGGGCACGCCAGCGGTCGGATACCTCGTCCACTGGGCGAAGCCCGTCGCAGACCAATTCGAAGTGCTCGCCAACACGATCCCAATAGCTGTCAAGTGAACCACGAATCGACGCATATCTGGCTCCTGTAACGAGCCTCATTATAACCAAACTTCGTCACGACTTGGTTCTCCGGGATATCGTCTTGCCGTCCTGTAGCGCGTGACTCGTCCGCATTCTCTCGTTCAGCCGATCGTGACAATTCTGGACAGGATTACTGGCGTGTCTGCGCATAAGCCATCTCGGTTTGATCCGTGCCTGCACACCAGTTCGAGTACATTCTGAATTCGCTCAGAACTGGAAATGAATTTGACCTTGCAACCTTCTATTTCCAGTCTTGGAATTGATCTCGCCGAACGTACCCGAGTTCATGTTCAGATTGGGATCTGCGGGTGTCGGATGATTGAACACATTGCGGGCATCCACACGCAGCGTCAAAGTCTTCGACTCCGCAATCTTGATCGTCTTCAGGAGATTCGCGTCGAAGCTCCACATTCCCGGCCCTGTGAGGGGATTCAGTCCGAGCGATCCGAGTTGTCCGGGCGCAGCATTCCGCAAGACGATTTTTCCGTTGGCATCTGCAAGCGCAGTGAGAGTGCAAAACGGCGCGAGCGTTGAGGCCACACTGGCGCACGCCGGATCGGACACTCTCTGGTATTGCTGTGAAAAGAAATTGCCGAATGCGTCGCCCTGTTTGAGTGGCCAGACGACGTTTCCCTGACGAGGAAACTCTCCGACGACGTCCGGGCTGCCGGCGCCGGTAACGGTTTGCCCGCCGTTGCGGGAGGCGGTTTCCCCGCCCACAACTGTAGTCAAGCCATAGATTGTTTGCCCGCCAATAACCATAAGCGGAGCTCCGGATGTGAGGTTGACAATCGTACCAAGGTCCCAGCCCTCGATCAGGCGCGCAAACCAGCCCGACGAATTGGAGCCAAGCAACCTGCCTGGACCGAAGGGCAGCTGGAACGTTCCATAACTTCGGAAATCATGACCCCGGTGCGTTGGCTGAAGGGTGTAATCCGCATTTCGGTTTAAGGGATCCCGGTATGTGCCGTTGAACGTACCGCCGAGGTTCACGCCCCCGCTGACGGCGAGGCTGCGACTCCAGGTGTACGTAGCCTTGTACCCGATGCCATGGGTCGGCCGAACGGTGAGCCCGGCCTCCAGCGAGTGGTAGTTCGAACTGTCGGAGTTATTGCGATAGTTGAGCGTGGAAAACTGCGGGTTGGCCACGATGAAATTCTCCGGGAACAATCCGCTCGAGCGAAGCGTGCCACCGTTAACGACCTGGCCCGCTGGTTGGACAGTACCGACATTTGTGGTGTTCAGGGCGCGAGCGACACTTGCGAAGTCTCCGTTGGCGATGAAGCTTCGGAATGACGAGTTGCGGCGAAGCGCTTCCGATCCCGACAAGCCCGTACCGACAACACCGCTCCCAAGATTCAGTCCTTTGAACATCTGATCGAACATCGGCGCGTCGCCGCCGGCCCGTGTGGTTGACAGAGCCTGGAGCAGGCCGTTGTTTCTGAAATCCGCTTCGTTGAGATTCAGCGAGGAGTGGAGTTTCATGCCGCGGTCACCGAGATACCGCAGGTCCAGTGTCAGATTCGAAGTCAGCGATCGCGTAACTCCCAACGTGAACGTCTCAACATAGGGCGTGTAATAGTCCGGAGCGAAGACCGACAGAACCTGGGATCGGTCGGTGACAGGAAATACCGTTGGAGAAACCGGCGTGAGCGTCACCGGCAGCGGAATCTGGAGGCTTGAAAAATCCCTATATTCGCCGGTTCCCCTGTCGACTGGTTGATAAACTAATCCCGGCGTGTTTCCAGCGTCCGAGCCAATCCATGAGAGCGTGTTGCCAGGTAATTGGTATGCGATTTGGTATCCG
>QHXA01000646.1 GCA_003222755.1 Acidobacteriota bacterium | reverse complement strand
TCGGGATGCCGTCGATAAGCTTCAGCTGTCGCTTGTTCTTCAATCTCCCAGAGCGCCTTACGAACGGCATTGCGGATGAATTCCGATCGTTGGCGAGCGCGCCCTGGCGCTACGCGTTCCAGCTTCGCAGCTACCTCATCATCCAGTTCAACTATTAGCGTCTTCATATACCTCAATATATAGAAGAACCGAATTCAACTCCAGCTCCGAAGTCGATGGCGGCCGACATGTTCGAGACGAAGGGGAAATCCCCCTCCTTGCACCACCGCACCACCGCAAGGAGGGGAGTTTTGGCTCGTTGACTAGGCTCCGATCGGGTATTACACTCCCACCATATGAGTATGACGTAGGTAAACCGAGGACCACAGATGAAAACCATCTCTTTGAAAGTGCCCGAGGCCATGGATGCCAGGCTCACCGCCATTGCGAAGCAAACTGGTAAGACCAAATCTGAAGTAGCCCGCGAAGCGCTGGAGCTTTTCTTTCAGAACGGCCATCAAAAACGGGCCATCTCGGCTTACGACCTCTCTCAGGATCTCGCCGGCAGTGTTCGCGGACCTGGCGACCTTTCTTCCAACAAGAAATACATGCGCAAATACGGTCGATGAAGCGGAACGTACTGTTGGACACGGGACCGCTGATCGCATACCTGGATCGCCGTGACAAATTTCACGAATGGTCACGCGATTTGTGGAAAGACATCGAGCCTCCATTGCTTACTTGTGAAGCTGTAATCTCCGAAGCGTGCTTTCTTTTAAGCAGTATTCGCGACGGTGTGCAGGGCGTATTTGAGTTGCTGCAGAGACAGATCCTCACTGTTTCGTTCCGCTTGACAGATGAGACGGTCTCCACCGCTTCGCTATTGAAGAAGTATGCGGACCTGCCGATGTCCGTCGCCGATGCCTGCCTTGTGCGGATGGCAGAGCAGTATCACGGAAGCACGATTTTCACCGTGGATTCGGATTTTCGTATTTATCGAAAGCAGGGAAGGCAAGTGATTCCGCTGATCAGCCCCAAAGGCATCTGAGCCGAAAATAATGCACTTCGGGCGCAACATCGCGGTTCAGCTTCGTGTCCCGCGCCCGATATACTTCTCCCATGCCGCCCTTGCCGAGCAGGCCTGTGATTTCATAGGAACTGATCTGTGTGCCGATGTGGATGGCCATCGAAGTTCGGGGCGATTATAGCCAAAGCGTCTCGATCAGAGAAAGCGCAGTTAAGCTGTTGTCAGACTCCTGATTTTTCGTTCGAGGTCTCGCCGGGGAATCAGCGCCAGAAGCTCGATAGTTTTCGAATGCAGCCGGAACAGGAGCCGGTAATCGGCGCCAACACGCTGCCGGACGATATCGCGATTTGTCTTCAGACGTTTGATTCCTGTAAAAGCGCCGCTTTCTCCTGCCGCCAGGCGTCCGATCAATACCATACTGTGGCGCACGGTGCGCGACGGCAGTTCATCGAGCGACTCCCGGAACTTCTGCGAAAATTCCGGGACGCGGACCGGCTGCACGCCCATCGGCTCGGGTTCATCCAGCAACCCCTCCTCGATCGATTCAGCTTCTTCTGTTGCCGTATCCAATGTCTCCTTCTGGCGTAGTTCTTCGACAGTTTCGAGGGCGGCTTTCAATTCCTGGCGGAGTTGATTGCGCTCACTATGCCGTTGCTTCAGCTCTTCTTTCAACGATGCCATACGGCGGCGCAGTTCATTAACCGGCGCCATATCGGTGGCTGGTTGTACCGGCACAGGCAATGCGGCAACTGCGCGAGGGCGTTCGGCCTGACGCTCTTTGCTTTCGAGTTCAGTCTGCATTCGTGCCAGTTTCGAGTGCGCATCGCTCAGTTCCCGGTTCTTGGCCTCACGCCGGTCATGCGCCATTTTCAATGCTTCGGAATCGCGATGCGCTTCGATGGATTCCTCGAATCGTTCATCAAGTACGGTTTGAAGCGGGTCGTCGGGCGGCAAGTTGAGTTTGTCCCGTGTTTCCAGCAGCGCGTCGAACAGAATCTCGGCATCGAACAGGGGCCGGTGGGCAACCAATCCGTGGCTGACGAGGATGCCAAGCGCCGGCCACTGCCCTTCAAGGAGGGCATACGCCAGTTCAATGGCCGGGTCCCCGTCCAGGTCCTGCAGCGCGGCCAGACTCTCTGCTTCGATCATCCGAAGAGCATCCGATTCGTCCGCCAGCAGCAAGCGCGCGGCAAATCGGAAGTCCTGCCGCTCGCCTTCGGAGCTATGCCGGAGCTTGAGCAGTCGAAGCAGGAGATCTTTTCTTCGAGAGCGAACGACATGATCGATGCAGTCGAGCCAGTGACCGCGAAGATTATCCGGAACTCCCGTCGTTTCGAATAGCCGGACGGCGGCCTCCAGTTCGCCGAACAAGTGCAGCCGGTCGATGAGCACGGGCCGGAGCGGCTCGGCCACTTTTTCCGGATTGAGCCGAGCCAGTTCATGGGAGCGCATCTCAAGAAGTTCGTCTTCGGTCAGAAATCGTTCCCGTTGCTGCCGGACTTCTTCGAGAGTGAGTCCCGCTAGGGAAGATGATGACTGAAGCCGTTCCTGGTCTTTTTCAATGCAGCACTTTTTGTACTTTTTCCGCTGCCGCAGGGGCACTGGTCGTTTCGCCCAATCCGGGCTACGGCCCGGCGCATCGTATACCCGGAATGAACGACCGGACCCGGACGCTCCGGAATGACGGGTAACGCCGACTGCCTGAACGGACCAACTAAGAGTGAAATGAATTCAGCCGCGGCTGCATCCGAAGGGGGCGGAATTGCCTTCGAACGCAACAACTCCGTGAGACCCTCGTCTTGCAGCAGGTGACACAACACGAAGATCGGAATATCGGCCAGCAGATTGTAACCGGCGCGCCGCGCGTGAATTCGTGCCTGGACGATCAGCTCGGGAGGGAATGCGGCATTCGCATTCTCCTTACACCAGAGACCCGCAAGAAGAAGTGCCGTCGCGTTACGTTCAGCGCCCACCTCATCACCAGAGACATGCATGGCCGCGGCCGCGAGCTGTTGAGGATCATCGAACAAACTGGCTCCGCCCTCGAGATGGCGGGCATCTACACGTCTTCCCGCCCCCAGAGCGGCGAAAACAAGCCGCACAAATGCATCGTTGTCTCTCTCCTCCACCGCTTGCCCGATAAGCCAGTCCAACTCGTTGTCGTTGGGCGGCAGCACCGCTGCCAGATCCAAAAGGGCGCCACGCAAGAACCGGCACTCCCGTGCGCGCTTCAGCAGTTCCTGTTGCATGGTGCAAGATTGTAAAGGATTACTGGCGGGACAACATGATAAGGGTTCGTCGCGCCAGTATAGGATTGCCGCTTTCGTCCCTTCGCCTTATCCTCAGGTCCATGGAGGCGTCTCCATTCGAGGAAAAGCAGTTCTTCCGAGCGATAGACAGGAGCGCAGCGCGAGCGATTCTGATCGGACGCCGGGCTCTGATCGCGCTGTTGCTTGCCTCTCTTGACACGGGACTATGACTTCTGGATACATCCCGATGATATCGCCGTCTTCAACGCGGCAGCCTCAGGCTTCGATCTATCACCGAATCGCTCTCCGGATGAAGCGCGCTCGGTAGGCCGTTACCTTCTGGAAAACGATGAGAGGGTTGATGTGCTTGTGGCTCGCACAGTGTTCACAGTTGACAGCATCAGGGTCGCATTTGACGAGGTGTGGGAGCGGCGGCAACGGATCGCGGTGAGTCCCGGTGTGCACGTCGCGATTCCGGCATTCCTCACAAAACGTTTTGCGGCGCGGCCCAAGGATGCTGAAGACATCCGGATGCTAGAGGTGCTTCGATCCCAGGAGCCCACATGAAGCCGGTTCTACCAGTCACTCCGCCTTCCGCTGCAGCATTAAGGCGTGTGCGGGTTCATGAAACGATATCCCACGCCAGGCGAGCGGCTCGCGGCGGCCCGCCGCGCGTATCAGCAGTGGGCTCGAGGGATGCCCGATTCAGGCTCATGACAGTTAATAACGAGCCAACATCTATTCGCCTGGACCGAGGAGTTATCGGCAGATGCCCTTCCATCGCCACGTTCCCGCCGCAGCCGGCTGTCATTGCAGGCGGCCACACTTAGACAGTTTGCCGCAGAGCTTGCGTGGCTGAAATGCGGTGAAATGCGGCGAACATCGACTCTTGTTCTGCTTTGATGTAATATCCGCCGCAAAATGGCATCACTTCAACCTGGTTCAAGGCTTGGTCCATATAAAATCGATTCCGCGATTGGCGCGGGCGGTATGGGGGAAGTCTACAAAGCGCGCGATACGCGTCGAATCGGACGGCTTCCTATATTTTCGACCGGCTCCGCCGTCCGATGAGATCCGGTTTTTTATTCCTGAGCTGGGGATCGGGACTTCACGTCCACTGAGCATTTCGCCCAATGGACGTCACATTGCCTTCATCGCGCGCGGTGCGAACGTGGCGGCGATCTTTCTTCGCCCTATCGGATCAATGGCAGCCCAGCAGCTTGCGGGCACGGATAATCCGAGTAACCTCGCCTGGTCTCCCGACAGCCGGCATATCGTTTTCAATTCCGGTGGCAAGTTAAAGAGGATCGACATTGCGGGCGGGCCTCCGCAGAATTTATGCGACTCGCCGAGCTACTTCCGAGGTTCTGCCTGGAGCAGCGAGGGCGTGATTGTGTTCGGCACCGCAAGTGGATTGTATCGGGTCTCCGCCTCCGGTGGGGAGCCCGTGAAGATCACAACACTCGACGCCTCCCTCCAGGAGACGGCGCACGAATCGCCATATTTCCTGCCGGATAGACATCATTATTTATATATGGTCTGGTCGACGGAAGCGTCCAATCGCGCCATCTATGTGGGCGATCTCCACACGCAGCAAAAGAAACGAATCGCCACTGCAGCCTCCATGCCCGTGTACGCGGAGCCCGGTTATCTGCTATTCCACCGGGAAGGCACTTTGTTTGCGCAGCCGTTTGAGGCCAGGAAATTGGAGTTAACAGGAGAACCGGTTCGCGTTGCCGACGAAATCCTCTACAGTACCGAAGACAGTCGCGCAGGTTTTGCTGCGTCTCAAAATGGGCTACTCATCT
>QHXA01000645.1:537-3555 GCA_003222755.1 Acidobacteriota bacterium | reverse complement strand
ACGCGAGGGTGCGCGCCTCTAGTTCACGATAAAGTCTTTCGATTCGTTGTTCCAGCGGAGTGCCGGGAATGCGCAACGGAAGGTCACATAATCGCAGGTCCAGCAGCTGCAGGTCCGTCATGCGGTCCAGTCGAAGTCTCACGAAAGTATTGTAGAATCTACGACGGTGAAATTTGTGAAACCTTTATTGTTATTGGTCTTAAGCTCTCTTCTACGCTCTGCCCGCAAAGGCATTACCGAACTCCGCTCGAACTCAGGCCAGGGGACATCGAACGTCGAGCCACGTTTAATCTGAATCGCGATATCGAGACCGCCGCACAAGACGTTCGCGACCGAGTGGGCACGGACCCTGGCGCCGGATGCACAGCCGCCGGTGATTACGAAGTTCAACAGCGACCAGTCGCCTTCCTGGTCGCTCGCCCTGGTGCCCCGTCGCGTACTCGCTTATTGACGGTTTGACCGGCTGGCTGCACACGAGAGCAAAAGCATCCCTGGCCCACCGGTCGCTGAAATCCAGTGTGTAGTCCGGGGCTTTGATTTTGCTATGATGCGACGTTAGGTATCCTGCATGCTCGCAACGCGCATCCGTCAAAAGGACGGCATTTTCTATTTTGTATCTTTCAAGGCCAAGGATCTCCTCAGCCGCGTCCGGTTTACCAGTAGGTTCTATTTCGAAGGTGAGACGATCGAAGCGGATGTGGATTCCGAGGATCCAATCGCCAGATTCATTGGTAAAGTGGAACGCAGCGAAAAGGCATTTCAGAGGTTGCTGAGCCGTAGAAAAGTCCGCGAGATCGTGAATTTCTATGAGTCTGCAGAAACACAGCCCGCGATTCCGGGAAGCATTCTGCTGTTTTCCGAAGAAGTCTTGAATTTCCGGCCTCTTGGCAACTTTCAATCCGTCGGAGATCTGCACGACCCGAAGTCTGGATTTCTTATCATCGATGGGCAGCATCGCCTGGCCGGCTTGCATTTTTTCGGTTTGAAGAATCCCGGTTTGCTGGATCAGATCGAAGTCCCGTGCGTCATCTTTGATGGCAAGACCGGCGATTTTGCGGCTGAGATGTTTGTCATCATTAACTCGACGCAGACGCGCATCAATCGATCGCACCTGATCGATCTTCTCGATCGCATCAGCGCCTATGATGACGAGACGCGGTTGGCGGCCAACATCGTGAAAAAACTTTACGATGAGCCTTCGTCACCGCTGCAGTACAAGATCAACCGACTCGGCGGCCGCAGCCGTCAAGAGAAGTGGATCTTGCAAGCCGAGCTATTCAATGAGATCAAAAAACTTGTCGTGCAGAACGATCAGCTGTTCATGAAAGATTTTCGCGGAAAAGCCGACCGCGCCTTCGAGTTAGTCGCCGATTACTTGAAAGCCGTACGGACTGTCATGGAGCGAATCTGGGGCTCGAATGAAAAATACAAGTTTACGAGTAGCGTTACGCTGAAAGCCGTCATTCGTGCTCTGGGGGACCTCACGCTTCGTGATGACCTCATCGAGAAATGGCGCGCAAATCCCAGTCCCCGAGTTTTTGAAAAAGTGATTGCTCCCTGGGCCGAACTCCAGGATGAATTCCGTAACGAAGGCTTTTATGAACGGTTTCCCGCTAAAGGCCAAATCGAACGCGTACGCGTGATCGAGCAACGGCTTCTGCGCCAGATTGGCGACTAACCGGTTGGACCTGACCTGTCGTTCGTATTCGTATACTCCTTGTCAACTTTACTGAACGGCTCCCTTAACGCCACCGGCCCGATGTGTGATGCCGTGAACGGAAACGTGCAGCCGGCCGATGGCATTCGAAGACGACGCGCGGCTCGTCCTGCGCATGAATGCAATCGCAGTCGAGCAATTCATTTCTCGATAAGCAATCACAAGGTCATCGGTTTTGTCTCCAATGAACGATGGCGTCGATCCAAAGAGTTTCAGAACAACCCGTATTGGGGAGACGAGGACGACTAGCCCAGGCTAGGTGCGTGATTTCCGCCTTATCCGCGACATTGCCGAGGTTTAAACCGCGACTTTTTTCAAACGAGTTGCTCAACTGCTAGCAACCAAAGACCCTGAATTTGGCATGTAGTTCGCATTCCTATGATCCATGAACAAAAGAATCCAACAATTGCGACAGAAGATCCGAGAGGCTACAGGCCAGAAGCCAGTATTTGGTACCAGTCCTGACTGTCCGCCTGAAGTGGAGGAAGCGTTTCTCGAAAATGTCCTAGCCCACGAAACGTCTCCGAAACGCACGCTGCTTGATGTGCTCGGTGAATCGGGAGTGGAGGTTCCCCGGCCCAAGAAATTGACGGACGGCGAATTGACGGCGAAATTGTGGGAGGTGATCTACACGTTGCTGCGGCAGTCCATCGTTATTGGCAACACCGATGATCTTTCCGATCGGGAGCTTTATACGCTGCTGTGGAACGAGACCTTGCGTCAGGAGTTCATAATATCGCCGCGTTACACGCTCTACATCGACATGACAAGAACCGGCGTCGACGGCGGCATGCCGGTCTACCTGAAGTACTACGCCAGTGAAGCGCAACGGAACTTGTATTTGGAGGCATACCCCGATTTCAAAATGCCCGAACACGTGGACCCGCCGCGCCGGCGGGATCACTTGATTCCAGATGTTCCACGGCGGATGAACAAGAAACACGTGAATTGACGGTTCTTTCACGTGGATTCTGACGACCGGCTGTTGTATAGCATCTTGAAAGCGGCGCGTATTGTACACAGCACCTTAGGCCCCGGCTTCATTGAAAGCATCTATGGCCGAGCGCTGAGGCTGGAGCTCAAGAACAGCGGCTTTCACGTCGATCGCGAGAAATCCATCAAGATCTGGTACGGTCCGTCTATGCTCGGGAAACACAGGCTCGACCTTGTGGTCGACAGTTCGGTGATCATCGAGTTGAAAGCCAATCGGAGCATCATTCCCGTGCACATCGCTCAAATGCATTCGTACCTTCATGCGTCGAAGTTTTCCTTCGGCATTCTTCTGAATTTCGGTACAACGG
>QHXA01000645.1:0-422 GCA_003222755.1 Acidobacteriota bacterium | reverse complement strand
CCGGCACAAGCCCTATACAGAATTGAGAGCGCCGTCGATGAAGCTTTGTCGAAGATTCAGGTTTCTCCCTCCGGGTCGGGCGTTTCATGGCCGGACTTGGATGCGGATTTCAGCGTTCCGTCTCTCATGGCAGGCATTTTCGGTACACGGGAATGGATGCAGAAGCTGCACCTGCAGAAGGGGAGCCCTGCGCAGAAGAACTGAGAGCGATATACCGAAAGGCAAAAAACCCCGACGAGCCTTGCGGCTCCTCGGGGTTCTTTGTTAATCCCGGCAACGACCTAGTCTCCCACGCAGTCGCCCGCGCAGTACCATCGGCCCAGAGAGGCTTAACTTCCGTGTTCGGGATGGGAACGGGTGTGACCCTCTCGGTACGGTCACCGGAAAAGTTTTGAGTATCTTTGACAACTCAATATTGATGG
>QHXA01000644.1:5616-7385 GCA_003222755.1 Acidobacteriota bacterium | reverse complement strand
GTGTTCTCGAGCTTGATCTCTTCCTCCGCCAACCTGTTCCGATTAATCGAGCGAATCAGCTTTTGATATTCATCTAACAATCGCTGACGGAATTTTTGAACTTTCTTTTCGTCCATTTGCGTTCCTCTCTTATCCTCTAAACCCTCATGGTTTTCGCAACCGGGAAATGGGAGTATATGCTTCATGATCGCCCTGTCAACTGCTTCCATCGCAGTTCGGACGGACCGTAAATAAACTCAGCACGAGAAGCGCCAGCATGATGATCCGGCGCCTCGCGAGCAACATCCTGAGCAAGTGCTCTGCCAAAGTCAAAAGGAATGCGCAGCGCTTCTTACTGATGTCACAGAACGCATAGAGATCCACGTTGGGATCGCATTCAATGATTCGCTTTTGGCGGCTGGCCTGGATCGAGTAAAAATTGCCGTAGGTACCTGGATACCATCGGGATCTTTTCCCGCTCAAAATAGCGGCGAACATGCCCGCAAATTGTTTAAAATCAGCACACGTCAGACGATTACCGACATGTCGAATGGGCGAGGTCTGAAATTGCATCGATGGCCGGTTGGCATATCGTGGAATAGTCGCGGCTCAATTGCTGAGGGAAGCACGTGAAACGAGTTACTCCCCGAACGAGCGCAATCCTTCAAGATAGTCTGGCCCTCATCCTCGCTGGTGGACAAGGTGAGCGACTCTACCCGCTGACCAAGCATCGCGCCAAGCCTGCTGTCCCGTTCGGTGGAATTTATCGGATCATCGATTTCGCTCTGTCCAACTGCATCAATTCGCAACTGAAGAGAATCTGCGTACTCACACAGTACAAATCCGACTCACTTGATCGCCACATTCGCCTCGGCTGGAACATTTTTTCTTACGAGCGCGGGGAGTTCATCTTCACGGTTCCGCCGCAATTCCGGGCGTCTGAGAAGTGGTATCAAGGAACGGCGGACGCCGTGTACCAGAACATTTACACGATCGAGCGGGAAAATCCGGATTACGTCATCATCCTCTGCGGCGACCATATTTATAAGATGGACTACAGCGAACTGCTGGAATTTCATGTCGCGGCCGGCGCGGACGTTACCGTTTCCACGATCGAGTTTCCCCGCAGTGAGGCAAGCCACCTGGGAGTGCTCGAGATTGACCGCAATCAGCGCATCATCGGCTTCGAAGAAAAGCCCCAGGAACCCAAACCGATGCCCTCAAACCCCGAACTGGTCCTCGCGTCCATGGGTATTTACGTGTTCACCACGCCGGTTCTGATCCAAGCCCTGCTGGAGGATGCAGGCAAGGACACGAGCCACGATTTTGGCCGTAACATCATTCCGAACCTGATCGAGGACAAACAGGTCTACGCGTTCAACTTCAAAGACATGAACCAGAAGGAAGCCAAGTACTGGCGCGACGTCGGAACGCTGGACGCGTATTTCGAGGCGAACATGGATCTGATCTCGATCGACCCGCAGTTCAATCTGTACGACAAAGAGTGGCCGATCCGCACCTATCTGCGGTCGTATCCACCGGCGAAAACAATCTGGGCCCTGGAACACGAAGGGCGTGTCGGTGTTGCCATCAATTCCATCATTTCTCAGGGATCCATTGTCAGCGGAGGCCGGGTGAAGAATTCGGTTCTGTCACCGGAGGTTCGTATCAACAGCTACTCGAATGTCGATGAATGCATCCTGATGAACGCAGTCGACGTGGGCCGGCATGCGAGGCTGCGCCGCGTTATCGTCGATAAGTACGTCCGCATTCCACCGGGAATCGAAATC
>QHXA01000644.1:4268-5587 GCA_003222755.1 Acidobacteriota bacterium | reverse complement strand
GCCGCTTCAGTGTCACCGAGAGCGGCGTGGTCGTCATTCCTCGGAACGCTTGTTTCTGGGATTAGCGCCTTCACCGGGCTAGAGGCTGGGCACCCAACTTCAGAAGCAGAGCCACCGTGTCGTCATAAACTCTACTCGCACTGTCCCCGCCTCGAGGAGCGAGGCCTGCGGCAACTGCCAGCGGCGTGTATCCGCCGCGGTCTTTCGTATTCAGATTGGCGCCTCGCTCAACAAGGAATCGGATTAATGTGTTGGCTCCAATACCAGCGGCGCCGTGTAATGCCGTGCGGCCTGCCGCGTTTGCGGCATTGATGTCGTCTCCGAGCATGAGCGCCAGCTTTGCAGCTTCCAGAGCGTTGGCATAAACCTGATCGTTTTCTCGCGGATCAACTCGGCCTACTCCCGCAGCCATCATCAAAGCGGTGGACCCATCTTTTGACTTGATATGCGAATCGGCGCCAGCGTCCAGCAGGATGCGCATGAGATCAACGTCGGCGGCCGCTGCTGCCAAGAGAATCGGGGTCACTCCAACGAGACTTGTCTGTAATGCGTAAGGCGAGCGCGAGTACGGCGGAAAATCTTTCGCGATCTGCACGTTCGGATTCGCTCCGTGTGCAAGGAGTGCCTTCACCAATTTCGGCATATTGGCCGGAATTTCCTGAAACGGTCTGAAAACAATTGAAACGGAATCGATGCCCGCGATCCCTCGAGGGATCGCGTAATGCAAAGCGCTCACGCCGTACGTGTCCGTTGCATTCGGGTCTGCTCCATTCTCCAGCAGAAAAATGGCAAAGTCTTCTCGGCCACTGGCGGCCGCCACTACCAAAGCCGTTCCGTTCTTCGGCGTTGCCTCGTTTATATCCGCTCCCGCTGCCAGCAAAATCCGCCCAGAAGCCACATCGCCCTGCTGGCTGGCAAACAGTAATGCCGTGAAACCTCCCGTTGAACGCGCGTGCACATCGGCTCGGTGGTCAATCAGCGTCCGTACGACGTCGGGATGTTTCCCGGCAACTGCTCGCATCAGCGCGGTGTGCCCCTGCTGAGTTTCTTTCGCATTGGGATCCGCCTCGTGGGACAGCAGCAACTTCACGGTTTCGACGTTTCCGGTGCGCGCGCATACCATCAGCGGCGTTTCCCCAGTCCACACGGCTGTATTGGGATCCGCTCCGGCATTCAATAATCGCTCGACCATGCGAGCACTTCGATTCGTGCAAGCCAGTGACAGCGGAGTCACTCCATAGTCATTAGCTTTATTCAGCCTGGCGCCTGCGCGAATCAGAAGGTCCGCTGTTTCTAGATCGTCCCTGTTGGCCGCCCAG
>QHXA01000644.1:0-4256 GCA_003222755.1 Acidobacteriota bacterium | reverse complement strand
GAGAGAACGCACTGCCGCACGATCTCTGTTCCTCACTGCCTCCACGAGCCGAAGATCGTCCGCGGGAGCGGCAAAGCCGCAACGCAAGGAAATGGCCACAAAAAGGCACAAAAAGCACAAGACGGTTAGCCCGATTCGTTTTGTGTCTTTTGTGCCTTTTTGTGGCATAGAGCGCCCGTTCACACGGAGAGGAGATCCAGCTTGCCAGTGCTGTCGCCGAAGTTCTCGACGGGAATGCCCAACTTGTCCAGCAGCGTTAGCTGCAGATTCGAAATCGGCGGCTCTTTTGGATAGCGAATATGACGGCCACCTTTGAAATAGTTCGGCCCGCCAACCAACACCAGGGGCAGATTGACGACGGAGTGGCCGTTGCCTTCACTGATGCCGGAACCGTAATTGATGATCATATGATCCAGCAGTGATCCATCTCCGTCAGGCGTCGATTGGAGCTTTTCCAGATAATAGGCAAACATCCTGGCCTGCAGGGCTTCTATCCGAACGACTCTCTCTATTTTCTGTGGATCTCCAGCGTGATGCGTCAGAGGATGGTGCGCGTCGGGAATTCCGATTTCGGGATAAGGTCGATCGGTCTTTTCGCGGCCGATCATGAAGGTAATCATGCGAGTGAGATCGGCCTGGAAGGCCAAAACCTGCAGATCAAACATCAGCTTTGCGTGTTCCTGGAATGTGGCAGGGACGCCGGAAGGCCGGATCAGCGATGGCAAATCTCGGGAGCTTTCCTGTTCCGCGATCTGGATGCGGCGCTCGACGTCACGAATAGAATCCAGATACTCGGAAATCTTGGCACGATCGCTCGGACCGAGTCCGCGGATCAGGTCGCCCGTAGCCTCCCTCAATGAATCCAGGATGCTGGCGTTTCTTCGCTGAGTGGCTCGCCGTTCTGCGCTATCCGTGCTTCCGATGTCGCCGAAGAGCCGTTCGAATACCCTGCGCGGATTGTTTTCCATCGGTATCGGCGTCGTTGGACTTCGCCAACACAGCGTATTGACATAAGCACAGCTCCAGCCTTTTTCACAGGCGCCCAGGATCCCGGCGGAATCCAGACTGATTTCGAGCGATGCCAACTGCGTGCGCTTGCCGAACTCCTTCGCAACAATCTGATCCAGTGAAATTCCGTTTTGAATGTCGGCCCCATCCGTCCACTTCGGATGAACGCCCGTCAGATATGCGCCACAGGGACGCTCATGCACCCCCACTTCCTCACCCGGTCGTGCTTTAGCGACATTGAGAGTTAAACCTGTTACAACGAGTAAGCGACTCCGGAACGGGGTGAAGGGCTCCAGAAGAAGAGGCAATTCAAAATCGGTTCCCTCGATCGCCGGCGTCCACCTTTCCATGATTCTTCCGTTCGGAACGTAGACAATGGAAAAGCGCTTTACTGGTTTCTCCGCAGCGGCGAGCGCCGGCATCATCGCATCCACTAGGGGTAAAGCCAGCGTCACTCCGGCGCCTCGTATAAATGTGCGGCGTGGGATTGCTTTCTTGAAAATCATGATGGTTTTTGCGACCTCCTCATCTGAAACGGCATGCTCTTCGTCGTAGCCAAGATCAGCGACGACCAGCGATAGTCCTGCCGTGCGGCTTCCCGCACAATCTTGCGAATGGCCGGAAAATCGTAGTACTCGACTCGCCGGCCCAAAGCGTAGACAAGCATTTTTTCGGCGAACACACCGACAAATTCTTCGGGCCGGCTCAGCAACACAGTTCGAAGTCCCGATGGACCTTCGAGCCGTGTGCCGTCGGGAAGGACACCCGAGGAATCGATAGGTGTGCCTGCGTCAGTCGTTCGCCATCGGCCGATTGCATCAAAGTTTTCGAGCGCGAACCCTAAAGGATCGATAGCGGCATGGCAACTGGCGCAGCCCGGATTCTTCCGGTGCTTCTCCATCAGTTCGCGCAACGGCAACGGTCTTCCATCGGCTCCGCTGTCTTCCAAACTTGCAACATTCGGCGGCGGGGGTGGCGGTGGCGCGCCCAGCAAGTTTTCCAGCAGCCACTTGCCCCGCAAAACGACCGACGTTCGGTTGGCATACGAGTTTACGGTCAGTAGACTGCCTTGACCGAGCAGTCCGCGGCGCGCTTGAAATTCCGGGCCGAGCGTCACACGCCGAAAGTGGCTGCCGTAAACGTCGGGAATTCCATAATGACGGGCGAGACGTTCGTTGAGGAACGTATAGTTTGCATCCAATAATCGCAGTACGCTCTGATCCTCGCGGAGCATGCTTTCAAGAAACAGTTCGGTCTCTTGCTGGAAGGCTTGACGCAAGGTCTCGTCGAATTCGGGGAACAATTTCGGATCCGGTGTCTTCGAGTCGAGATTACGAAGGTAGAGCCACTCCGAAGCGAAATTGGTCACGAGACTTTTGGAACGGGGATCGCGGAGCATGCGACGCACCTGCTGCTCGAGTATCGCAGGATCCTTCAGCTTTCCGCTTTCGGCTAAATTTAAGAGTTGATCATCCGGTATGCTGCTCCACAAGAAAAATGACAAACGAGAGGCCAGCTCCAGGTCACTGATGCGGTATACCGTACCTGATTGGGCAATGGCCGGTCCCCCCACCGCGTCCGCGTCGCGCTCAAGACGGAAGAGGAACTCGGGGCCGGCCAGTATTCTTTCAAGAGCCGCCTGAATTCCGGCTTCAAAGTCCCCTTCACTGCGGCCGGCCTCATAAACTCGCAGCAACGTTCGTACATCTTTATCCGTCACAGGCCGGCGATACGCGCGACGTGCGAGCGTTGAGAGAATCTTCCTGGCGCACGTCTCTTCGTCTGCAGTGCGGGTGGGGTGGCACGCAAAAATCTTCTGTCGGCTAAGTGTGTCCGACAGGCCCGTGACGTCATAGGGCCCACTGATGACGACGTTGTCGATATAGGAGTTGCCGCCTTTATACTGAACTAGTTGAAACTGCGTCATAGGCGGCTGGAATACACCCTCAGGTATTGTGTTCTTATTCAAGAAGGTCACGGCAATGAGTCGCTCGCATCGCACTACCAGGTGCTGCTCAGCTCCGCCGTGCTCGTATGTTTCGCTCGGGCGATCTCCTATTCGCCCTGCCTGTGAAAAAATCGGTCCTGGCTCACCTTTGAGTTCAGGTCCGCCGCCAACGGTTAGCAGCTTGATTCTTTCGTCGTCGAGCCGGAAGTCGAGTTGATGAGGTTCGGCCAGTCCGCGAATATAGTCTCTTGAATTCCTTTGCAGGAACACCCTGATTGTGTACTCACCGTCGGCCGGAAAATAACTGCGAATCGCGATTCCGCCACGAGATCCAAAGGGTAGATCATCGCTCATGCGATCGTCTTGCGTGAGAAACTTGGGGATCTCGTACTTTTCGGAAAATGGACGGATCGTAGGCTCTCCTACAGCCATCCGGCCGATCATGCGGGCAGCGGACATGTACCTCTCCAGCAATACCGGCGTTACGGAGAGAGCATCGGCTATATTGTCGAATCCGTGATCCACTTCGTCGATGGGGAGCAGTGACTCACCGTCGATGTTCACGGCAAGCAAGTCTCGAATAGCATTCGTATACTCGGCCCGATTGAGGCGATGGATCGCCGGCCTGCCTGGATTAGGTTTAGCTGCGGACGCGCGGTCGAGTTCGGTTTCCAGCTGAGTGATCAGGAGGTTATAGCTGGGCGCGTCCGGCCGGGGTCTGCCCGCCGGAGGCATCGCGCGCGTCCGAAGCTTGTGCACTACTTTTTCCCACACCGCCGCGTCTTCGCCGACTTTGTCGACATTCAATTTGTCGAGCATCAGCCCCGCTGTAGCAGACTTTTCGTTGTGGCACGTAACGCAATATCGATCCAGAACTGCGCGGTTTGGTGAGGCGGACGGCGGAGTCGTATTTTGGGATTGCAGACGGAGTCGTATTTTGGGATTGCAGACTCGCGATAGGCACATAGGTGGCCAACACCATTCCACTGCAAACCAGGATTCTTCGTAACACGGCGTCTCCAACCAAACGATGTTTGCTTAGCGTATGAAAGCAGCAGGTTAACTAGCGTCCACCATAGGTTTTGAGGCGCCGCAGGGTCAAGCAAAAAAGATGATGACGTTGATGCCGAACCAGGAGTAGGGGGCGAAGGCCGCGGACGGGAATGGGAATTGCCGATGGGGTATTTCGAGGCTACCGCCCGTTCCGGCCGTCGCGCAAGCTATCGATGAAAGCCTTCAAGCTCCGATCCGTCGCTTTCTGAGCGTCGGCCAATTCCTCAAGCTTGCGGTCGGTTCGCTT
>QHXA01000643.1:507-4739 GCA_003222755.1 Acidobacteriota bacterium | reverse complement strand
TACCAAGGGCATCCCTCGCGGCGCGTGGATCACCACGATTGGCGGGTTCCACCGGAACCAGTTTTTTCCGCCCGGCGAGACGCCCCGGCTGCCCACCTTAGCGGAACTGGACAAGGCACTACCGAACAACCCTGTCTACATCTCCGAGGGGTTCGTGGGTCCGTCGACCACGAACACTCTCGGAAAGAAGTTCTTCCAAAGCCAGACTCCGCCGATACCAGTCGGGGAGGACGGCTCGATCGCCATGGGCGCCCAGGCCACAGGCCGTGCGACGCTTGCGTTACGGCAGACGCTCCTCACGTTTGAAGAGCGGAAACGCGGCGCCATCGATGCCATGGCTCACGGTCTCAGCCTCGGCGTTACTACGCATCTGGATCAGGGTGCGTTCCAGTCCACGAACACGCCGAACGACGGTGCGGCGCACGAGGACAACTACACGATGCACCTGCCGTTTCTCGCTCTACACGCGGAGAAAAAGCTGCCGGCACGCCTGCGAATCAATTTTCTCCATCAGGACACTACAGTCGAGCTTCCCACGCTCATCGAGCGACTCAGAAACACCTATAAGCTTTTCGGCGATGACATGGTGCGTACGGGCGGCATCGGAGAGTTTATTGGAGGCACGCCCGGTGCCAACAACAACGTGTTCATCGAGGCCGGCAAGCGGATCGCGCGGGCGGGCTGGCGAGCCGAGGTCCACTCTTTGAGCATGACCGACTTCCAGCAGGAGATTCAGGGGTACGAGTCAGCTAATGCCGAATTCCCCATCACCGATCTGCGTTGGGTGATCGCGCACGTGCCATTCATCACGGAGCCGTGGGTGAACCGGCTCAAGGCAATGGGCGGCGGACTGTCCCTGACAAGCTGGCGGTACCTCGCTGGAACTCCCGAGCAGAACGGTCCACCGTTCCGCATGATTTTGGACAATGGCATCCACGCGGGGATGAGCTCCGACGGTATGCAGATCGCACCGATGAACCCGTGGCTGCACATGTATTACGCGACTACCGGTCTGAACGCGCGGCAGGTTCTCATCAATGGCCCTCAGAAGATCACCCGGCAACAAGTCTTGAAGCTGTACACCGCGAATAACGGCTGGTTTCTCCGGGAAGAAGATCAGATTGGGACCATCGAGGCGGGGAAATTGGCGGACCTGGCCGTGCTCAGTGATGACTACTTCACGGTACCGGACGAGGCCCTGAAGAAGATCCGGTCGGTCCTCACCGTCGTGGGCGGCAACATCGTCCATGATGCAAGGGTGCTCTAGTCTGACATCCTGCAGGGCTCGGGCATCATGTTCGACCTTCAGATACCTGTACGTTATTGATGCATAAAGAGACGAACAACCTTGAAGTCAACTTGAACGTGAATGCATACGTGGATCATGACCAGTTTATGATTCCGAGAAGGAGTCCGTTATGCGGAGAAGCCTTATGTGTCTTCCTTTTCTGGCGCTGACTATCGCTGTCTCACTGGCGGCGGCCCCGCAACCGGCAGGTGTCGGCCTGCGCCTCATCATGGGATTACGTCCCGGCCAAGTCAGCCCCATCGTGAAAGTCAGCGAAACGTACGTTCTGCTGCAAGTGGTCCCAGAGGCTGAGGCCCACTACCATCAGGGCATCGCGTTCGGTCTTCAGGGAAAGCTGGATGAGGCGATCGCCGAATTTCGTGAAGCGATACGCATCAACCCCCGATACGCCCAGGCCCACTACTATCTGGGTATCGCGTTGGGTTATCAGGAGGAGCTCAAGGAGGCGATCGCCGAGTTTCGCGAAGCGCTGCGCATCAACCCTCAGTACGCTGAGGCCCACAACAACCTGGGCGTCGCGCTCCTTGAGCAGGGCAACGCTGACGAAGCGATGCGTGAATATCGCGAAGCGCTGCGCATCAACCCCCAATACGCCGAGGCCCACTACTATCTTGGAAATGCCCTCGACGATCTGGGGCAGCTGGACGCGGCGATCGCGGAATATCGCGAAGCGCTCCGCATCAACGCCGACTACGATGCAGCCCACTACAATCTTGGCGTCGCGTTCAAGCACCAAGGCAAGCTGGACGAAGCGGTAGCTGAATATCTCGAGGCGCTCCGCATCCGCCCCAGCTTCGCTGAGGCGCACCACGCTCTGGCTAACGCGCTTGATAATCAGGGCAAGGCGGGCGAAGCGGTGGGTGAATATCGCGAAGCGTTACGCATCAATCCCGACTACGATGAAGCCCACTACAATCTTGGCGTCGCGCTTAAGCGACAGGGCAAGCTGGACGAAGCGATCGCCGAATATCGTGAAGCGCTCCGCGTCAACCCACATCACGCTCAAGCCCACAACAATCTTGGCGTCGCGCTCAGAGAACAGGGCAAGTTGGACGAAGCCATCGCGGAATATCGTGAAGCTTCTCGTATCAATCCCGACTATGCTGTTTTCCACAACAACCTTGGCGTGGCGCTCAAGCAACAGGGCAAGTTGGACGAAGCGATCGTACAGTATCGCGAAGCACTCTCTATCAACGCTAACTACCCTGAGGCGCACAACAATCTTGGCATCGCCCTCAGTGAGCAGGGGAAGCTGGACGAAGCGGTACGAGAATATCGCGAAGAGATCCGCATTAATCCCGGCTATGCTGCGGCCCACAACAATCTAGGCAATTCGCTTAGCGACCAAGGGAAGCTGGACGAGGCGATCGCGGAATATCGCGAGGCGCTCCGCATTGATCCTGGCCTGCCTCTGGTTCATTACAATCTGGGAGAGGCTCTGCGCCAGCAAGGCGATCGGGCGGGCGCCGCTCGTGAATTTCGCGATTTCCTGAGGCTTGCTCCGCGAAAAGGCGAAGAAATCAGATCGATTGCTGACTACCCAGGAAGTGCTCGAAGCCATCCACGTACGGAGTATCCGGGACAGACGCAACGTGATGTAGCTCGATGTTTGAACGCGGACAGCCGCGTAGCGGCGCAAGAATGTAGCCACGGCTGAAGGCCGTGGTTTTGAAGTCCCGCGCCGATGAGCCGCGGAGCGGCGACAGACTCTTTCGCCGCTCCGCGGCTTATGCGGTTCAATGTTTGCCACCACGGCCTTCGGCCATGGCTACATTCTTGCGCCGCTACGCGGCTGTTCGGGTTCAAACCGCTTTCCAGAATCGTCCGATTTTCCCGCGCCCGATCAGGAATTCTGACATTAGATATCGCACATGGGACAGCTCACATTTGACAACTTGGCTGCACTCTAATTAATTCACACCTTGCACGCGACTACTACTTGATGAACGACTTCACGAAACCTATAGAGCCGAATCGGGCAGAATGTATGGCTCACCATCTGGTTTTCACATAAAATGCGCGACAAATGATGATCGGAAAAGACCTCCTTCATTACCACATCGAGACACAGCTTGGCGCCGGCGGTATGGGCGAGGTCTATCAGGCGCGCGACACGAAGCTTGGACGCGGCGTCGCGGTGAAGATTCTGCCGGAGATCTTTGCTCGCGATCCGGAGCGGGTGGCGCGGTTCGAGCGGGAAGCGAAGCTGCTCGCCGCGCTCAATCACGCGAACATTGCCGCGCTGTATGGACTGGAGGAAGCGGACGGCCGTCACTTCCTGGTGATGGAGCTTGTCGAAGGCGACACGCTCGCCAAGAGAATTGCGAGCCGGCCGATTCCTGTTGAAGAAGCGTTGAAGATCGCGCACCAGATTGTTGAAGCGCTCGAAGCGGCGCATGAAAAAGGCGTGATCCATCGCGATCTCAAACCTGCCAACGTGAAGATCACACCCGAAGGCAAAGTGAAGGTGCTCGCCAAGGCGATGGATGTTGCGCCGGCGACAACCGACACGATGAATTCACCGACGCTGAGTATCGTCGCAACCAATGCCGGCGTCATTCTCGGTACCGCCGGCTACATGTCCCCCGAACAAGCCAAAGGCCGCGCTGCCGATCAGCGCAGCGATATCTTCTCCTTCGGTTGCGTTCTATACGAAATGATCACGGGCCGAACGACCTTCGAAGGCGAGACGGTGACCGAAGTGATCGCGTCGGTGCTGAAGCAAGAGGCCGACCTGTCGCTGATTCCGGCAAACATCCATCCCCGCGTTGTGGACTTGATTCGCCGCTGCCTGGTGAAGGATCCGAAGAAACGATGGCACGCGGCGGCCGACGTGCGCGTCGAAATCGAAACGATCCTCGCGGAGTCGCATGGATTGAAAGCCGCCGATTTTAGCGCGACTCGAATGCCTCGATGGCAGCTC
>QHXA01000643.1:0-378 GCA_003222755.1 Acidobacteriota bacterium | reverse complement strand
GCCGACCGGTGATCGCCATTTCTCCCGATGGGCAAAACATCGTCTATCAGGCAAATCGCCAGCTCTATTTGCGCTCAATGGCCGATGTGGATGCGAGGCCGATTGAAGGCACAAATCTGGATGCCGCCGATCCGTTCTTTTCGCCGGATGGGAAGTGGATTGGGTTCTACGCTGTTACGGAACGGAAGCTCAAGAAGATCGCAATTACGGGCGGCGCCGCCGTTACGGTGTCCGATGTGGACTTTCCTTTCAGTGCAAGCTGGACTGTCGATGACCAGATTCTCCTGGCGGATCAGCAGAAGGGCATCCTTCGCGTTTCCGCAAATGGCGGGAAACCCGAAACCGTGATCGCTGCCAAAACAGACGAAGTGATGAACA
>QHXA01000626.1:5281-5696 GCA_003222755.1 Acidobacteriota bacterium | reverse complement strand
TGGAGTCTTCGGCCCTACAAATATCAACTCGCTCGCCGGCGCCGGCGTGCGCCCGTCTGTACGCATCCAGTCCGCGAAACTACGGCCCGAAATTCCGAAGAGTCCGTCCCCGTTATCTCGAAGCGTCGCGGTCAATCCGTGCTTTTCCCAGGGTGGACCGTAGTAATCCCACCGCACGCCGAAGTTAAGCGTCAGACGGTTGGTGAGTTTCCAATCGTCCTTGAAAAAGGCGCTCCATTCGTTCTCATGAATATCGCGAATCTTACGCGGCTCTTTAATCGGATCGCTCCATTCCTGCTGGGCCTGATCGGGACGGTTGATGAAACGGAACTGGCCCACACGACCAACAGAGCCGGACAGGAGAATCAGCAGGTTTTCCATCCGGTCCTGATTTCCTGTCGTGGCGTTGCCTGCC
>QHXA01000626.1:0-5217 GCA_003222755.1 Acidobacteriota bacterium | reverse complement strand
ACGGGAGTCAGTTGTGTCTCTCCGCCGTGAACGCCAGGAACGGTGTCCACATTATTAAACGCTCCGCCTGTGCCCGCGTTGCCGGTCCATGTGCTTTTCGAGCTCGTGATTCGGAATTCCGCGCCGGTCTTGAACGCGTGTTTTCCTCTGGTCCAACTGATCGTGTCCGCGTAGTTCCAACGGGGGCTCTGATCGATTTGGGTTATGGCGGGGGCAAAATTCGTTCCACCGATGATATGGGAAAACTGGAAGTTCACCGCGGAGTCTCCCGTTCCGGCTCCCAGGTACGGCGCCCACAGCACTCCGTTCGCCTTGGGAAGAAGGTCCCGGAGGGAATCATTCTTCTCGTAATGCAGCGGCCCAATCTGGTTCACGCCGCTTCGAAGGATTCCGAAACGAGCTTCGTTGACGATCGTGGGTGATAGCGTGGACGTGAAATTCACAGACAAAATCTGCGGCTTCACCCAGTTTCGCCCGATCCACGTGTTGGGCCAATTCGATGCGTAACCGTCCGCCCAGTTGTATTCATAATTCCACGTTCCGCTAATCTTATTTTTCGGGTTGAAGGAGTGATCGATCTTGAGATTGATCTGCTTGCGTTGCGGGTACTGGCCGATTCCGAATAAGTTGGTGGCGCCGTGTAGAGTGCGATTCCAGCGGCTACCCGCTGTGTTCAGACCATCGCCGGTGTCATAGCTGTTCGCCGGGGGCATGAACTTGAACAAGACATTCTGAACGTAACCCGTCGCATCATACCCGGTCCGGTAGGGATCCCAAGGGCTGCCCTGCTGCACGATGGCATCGGAACAATCGGGCCGCGTGGGCGTGTTCAGCAATGGACCGAATACACTGGCGTAGCGCAGGATGCCATTATGAGAAGTACCGTCCGGATTCGTGGCCGGCGGCCTCGGATTACCCGCATTGTCAACCACAGCGATTACCGGCGTCGCACCGATGGTTGTCGCTGCGAGGTCGTTGCCGTTATTCCAGTTGTCGTAATAGCGGTAAATGCCGCGCTGAGCGCACGGTGTGACCACAATCGGATTGATCTCCGTTTTTGTCTCGGCCCACTTCTGGTCGTACAGAACGAAAAAGTGCGTCCTGTTCCGAACAATGGGTCCGCCAAGACTCGCCGTGGCCTGTTCAAAGTTTCTCCAGGGCCGGACAGCGGATTGTCCAGTAAACGGATTCACAGTCCGGTTGTTCTCCCTAACGTTGGCGTCCAAAACCGAGTTCTTAGCGCTCCACACTCCGGCTCCGTGGAACTGGTTCGTTCCCGATCTGGACTGAATCTGAACCTGTCCGCTGCCACGCCCCATTTCCGCATCGACCGGCGCCAGGATCATCCTAATTTCCCCAACCAGGTCGGGCTGTATTTCTGTCCCCGCGTCGATACCGGTCGGCCATCGTGGACCGTTTACGGAGACGCCATCCCGCTGCACATTGACATCGCGGGCGCTGACGCCGGCAAACTTGGTGTCATTGGCTCCAAATACCGGACTGACAGTCGTAACGACGCCGGCCAACACCTGGGTCAATTCGAGCACATTGTTGCTGACCAGCGGCAGGTCACGTACCTGTCGTTCAGGAAGAACGCTGCCAACGGAAGAACTAGATGTGGCCAGGAGTGTGTCCGGTGTAATCGTGACTTCTACCGACTGCGCCTGACTGGCAACGTGTAGCGTGAAATTCAATCGCACCTGCGCAGCATTTCCGAGTTGAACATCCGTGTAAGTTTGAGTCTGAAAGCCGGGCAGCACTGCGCCCGTGGAATCTGTGACGGTCCCGCTCACGGTGGCGTTGCTGGATTGAGCGAACGCCTGCATAGCCAGAGAAAACACTAATGACGCGATTAGAAGGTTTCTCACGTGAATTCCCTCGAATGGTGGGGAGACATCGGGAATCCTTCGCGCTAACACGTCCCCGTGATGTCCGCGTCGCTGGCGGGCCGTTATGTTTTTAGTTGTTCAGGATTGGCGCAGCGTCATGACACCACCGAATAAGCTCGATGTCAACATTAACGATAGCGTTCATATATCTAAAATCGCAGGCAAGCCGAATCCATTTTTTGCGGAGCACAAGGTCTTCATGCGCATCCCTCGTTGCATCAGAACTCTAGACGCACCTGGCCGGCGAGTGTGCGAAATCCGGTTTTCGTCGTGATCTGGCCGAAAGTGCCGGCATGTCCAGGCTAGGATTCCCCAGATTCGGATGGTTGAACAGGTTGGCCGCATCGATACGGACGGCCAGGTTCCTGGATTCAGCGATGCGGATTTTCTTAACCAAATTTGCATCCATGTTCCACGCTCCGGGTCCGTAGATCGGACGGAGGCCCAAAGTTCCCAACTGCCCCGGCTTCGCATTTTGCAATACGATTTTGCCGGTGGCATCAGCGATCGCCGTCTTGGTGCACCACACCGTGAGAACGGAAGCGACGCCGGCGCATGCCGGATCCGGCACTCTTTGGTATTGCTGGTCCCCGAAGTAATTGCCAAATACGCCCGTCCACGTCACGTTTCCCTTGCGCGAAAACGGACCAACGACGTCGGGCGTGCCGTTCGCGTAAATCGTATTGATTCCCGATACGTTCAAGGGCGCTCCCGACGACACGCTGAAAACCGTGCCGAATTGCCAGCCCTCCATGAGCCTCGCGAGGACTCCGGAAGTCCCGCCGCCAAGCCATTTATTCGGTCCAAACGGCAACTGAAACGTGCCATGGCCGCGGAAATCGTGGAGGCGATGAGCGGCTTGCACCGAATAATCTGCGTTCCGGTTGAGAAGGTCCCGATAATCTCCCGTAATGCCGCCGCCGTCGGGCGTACTGCCGGTTACGCCAGTAGCCCGGCTCCAGGTGTGCGTGAACTGGGTCGTGATGCCGTGCGTCGGACGGATCGTGACCTGTGTTTGCAGCGAGTGATACTTGGAACTATCCGAGTTGTTGCGATAGTTGATCGTGCTGAACTGTGGGTTCGCGACGATGAGATTCTCAGGGAATAATCCGCTCGAACGCAGCGTACCACCTGCAATGACCTGACCGGCCGGCTGCACCGTTCCGATGTTGGTCGTATTCAGAAGCCGCGCTACCCCCGCAAAATCTCCGTTTGCAATTAACGTGCGGAAGGACGCGTTCCGCCGCAAGGCCTCGGATCCGGAGAGAGCGGTGCCAACCACGCCGCTTCCCAGGTTCAGGCCCTTGAACATCTGATCGAACATCGGTGGGTCACCGCCGGCTTGCGTCGTTAACAGCGCGTTCATCAATCCGTTATTCGTGAAGTCGGCTTCATTGATATTCATTGTGGAATGGAGCCTTATGCCGCGTGTGCCGGCATAGCGCATTTCCAATATCACGTTCGACGCCAGAGACCGCGTGACTCCGAATGTGAAGGAATAAACTGAGGGAGATGTGTAGTCCGGAGCATAAATCGAAAGAGCTTGCGAACGATTCGTGATTGGAATCGTGAACGGCGACTGCGGCGTGAGCTGGATTGGAATCGGGATCGTAACATTCGAGAAATTCCGGAAGGAACCGTTTCCCGTATCGACGGGAGTGTACTCCTGGCCGGGGAACCCGCCGACATCCGCATCGATCCATGACAGGCTGTTGCCCGGCAGCAGATGGCTCATCTGAAAACCGCCGCGTATGGTGGTTTTGTCTTGCCCCCCGGATCTCGGCGACCAGGAGAAGCCCAGGGCCGGCGCAAAATTATTCCTATCGCTCTTCCAGATTCCCTGGTTCGGATAAGGCGTGCCTTTTCCGATCAGGACGATTTGCGTCAAATCGCCTTTCTGGGGGCCGCCTCCCGAATGGAAAGCTTCTGCGAAAGTGCGGCCCGAATACCCGAAGATGGCGGAACTGCCTCCCAAAAGACCTCGGGTCCAGTTCTGGCCCGATACGCTGAGGAAATAGGGCACGCGGAACAGATCGTAACGGACGCCCATGTTGAGCGTGAGACGAGGAGTCACCTTCCAATCGTCCTTGACAAAGAAGTTGAACTCATTCTGATCGTTCCGGCGAATTCTTCCCCGCGTGTCCTTCGGTTGGCCAGGAGGAGAATACGACTGTTTGTAATCGAGGAATCGCGTATCGGTAGGTTCGCGCGTCTCATACTTCTGCGAAATGCTCGCAACCGACCCGCTCAGGAACAACAAAAGGTTCTGCGCTAGCGTGACATTCGACGGAAGCAGATTCGCGACCTGATCTATTCCCCGCACCGGAACGTCGCCTGCTCCTCCATTCACGGTGGGAATCAGCGTGCTCGCGCCTGACGGCGACCAGCCACTCGTATACGCGTAGCGGAATTCAACGCCGAATTTCAACGCATGGTTCGCTTTTGTCCAACTTAACGTGTCCGCGTACGTCGTCAAAGGACTCGTGTTGCCCAGGTCTCCGGTCGCTCCTATCACATTATTGGGGAACATCGATGGGCGCAGGTAGAGCGGATAACCATTGAGTTGCGGTAGGAAAGCGAAGGCTTCCCTGGCATGCTGGGATTGAATCGCGGCCGTCCACGCAAGAGTGGTCACGCGATGCCCGAACCTGAATTCATTCAAAAGCGTGGATGAAAGCGTCGACGTCAATTGGAGCGTTGCGACTCGTGGATTCTCCCGCACTTCCCCGTTCCAGCCGTTGGGCCATGGAGGCAAATCATTGTAGTCGGTATAGTGACTTTCCCGAATCCAGTTGCCGCTGAGCCTGTGATTGGAGTTGAAGTGGTGATCGATCTTGATATTGAACTGTTGGCGGTCATAGGCCGCCATATTCTCGCCTTGCCCGCCCGGGGAATCCCCCACTGTGCGTTGCGTCCACCGATGAACAGCGGTGTTGAGGCCGTCGACGGCTTGCATGCCAATAGTGGCGTCGCCGTCGTAAGCGTTAGGGAGCGGCATGTACTGAATCAATTTCGAGATGTACCCCGTGGAGTCCAGTCCTCTTCGAAACGGATCGCCGGGATTCAGGGCGTCGCCGAATACGCTGAAACTTTGCATGGGGCCTGTGGCCCCCGGGATCCCAGTCCAATCCAGCGGATTGCCAGCTCTGTCGACCACAGGAGAAATGCGGGTGACACCCGATCCGGAGGGAGTAATATCGACATTCCCGTTATTCACTCCCGGGAAAAACCTGAAGATTCCCTGGCGCGCGAGCGGCGTTAACACGAGTGCGTCAATGCTCTGCTTCTGCAGCATGTCCTGACGGTCATAAAGTCCAAAGAAAAATGT
>QHXA01000625.1 GCA_003222755.1 Acidobacteriota bacterium | reverse complement strand
CTGCAACCGATGATCGCGTGTCCCCATGAAGTCGAGAACACGAAGCCCATCGGCGAAGTGGCCGGTACGCATATCGATCAGGTGTTTTTGGGGTCGTGTGCGAATGCCAAGTTCGAAGATTTGGAAATAGCCGCAAAGATTTTGAAGGGCCGCCGCATTCATCCCGATGTGCGGTTTATCATCACGCCCGGTTCGAAGCAGATCATGCTGGAAGCCATGCGCACCGGCGTTCTTGCAACCCTTGTGGAAAGCGGCGGCACGTTGACGAATCCCGGCTGCGGTGCGTGTGCGGGTGACGGCGGCATCCTGGCCGATGGCGAAGTGTGCTTGTCCACCGCAAACCGAAACTTCCTCGGCCGCATGGGGAGCAACAAGTCTGCGATCTATTTGTGCAGCCCCGCGACGCTGGCTGCCTCCGCAATAAAGGGCGTGATCTCCGATCCTCGAGAGTTTTAACCGTGGAAACGCAACTTCAAGGAAAAGTTTATAAATTTGGAGACAACATCAACTCAGATATCATCATTGCCGGCCGATATTTGATCTACATCGAACCGGACAAACTCGCGGAGCACGCTTTCGAAGTGCTCGGCGACAGCTTCCCTGCCCGGCTCCGCCAGTTCGACCTCCTCGTTGCCGGCCGCAACTTCGGCTGCGGCAGCGCCCGCGAGCAAGCAGTCACCGCGATCATGGGCCTCGGCATCAAAGCCGTCGTCGCTTGTTCGTTCGCGCGGACGTTTTATCGCAACGCAATCAATTCCGGCCTTCCAATTGTGGAGTGTCCTGAGTTATACGCCGCGGTCACCGAGGGTGACGAAATCCAAATCGATCTCGCCGCCGGTGAAATTCAGCACAAGGATACCAAGTATCTCTTTCCCAAATTCCCTGACTCGATGCGGAAGTTACTCGAAGTTGGCGGACTGGCGGAGTACTTGAAAGCAGAACTTCGGCCGCAAAAAGGCACAAAAGACACAAAAGAGAGTTTCTTGTAAGTCTTGTGCCTTTTTTCAAAGAACTAAGTTGAATGGATTTTTTACTTAAGATTCAGCAGAGCGGTTTCTGCCAGTGGATACGTGAGTCGGAGTCGATATTTTCATACTCCGGCATACTCCTTCTTCACACTATCGGAATGGGATTTGTCGTGGGCATCAATGCGTGCATCGATCTTCGGATTCTGGGGTTCGCTCCGGCATTACGCCTGAAGGGAATGGAAAAATTTTTGCCGGTTTTATGGCTCGGTTTCTGGGTCAATGCGATTACCGGCGCCATGCTTCTAGCCATCGACATCGTTAACAAGCTCGCGAATGCGGATTTTTACGTCAAAATGGCATTCATCGCGCTTGCGATTATCAATTTGCGAATGCTCAAGAGTCATGTCTTCGGCGACCCGTCGATTGACAAGATCCCCGCTTCGGGCAAAGCAAAGATCTTGGCAGTCACGTCCTTGATGTTCTGGATTGGCGCGATCACATCGGGCCGCTTGCTGGCGTATGTTGGTCCCGGCAGCGGCGCGAAGTAAGGAGCTATCGATGAATGCTCCGCACATCCACCTTTTACTAAATCATTTTCCGACCGTCGGTTTCAGCATTGGGCTTGGCCTGTTTCTGGTAGCGCTTTTTGCAAAAAGCGGCGAACTCAAACGGGCGAGCTTTGTCATTTTCTTCATGACTGCAGCATTGACGATTACAACTTATGTCAGTGGAAGCGATGCGCAGGAGGCGATGAAGGACAGTCCCGGCGTGTCCGCATCCTTAATTGCTGCGCACGAGAGTGCGGCCCTGGTGGCGTTCGCGTTTATGCAGGCGACCGGCTTCTTCTCTTGGCTGGGCTTATGGATATTCCGTCGAGTGTCACGTGTACCGAACTGGAATGTGGCTGTTGTGCTGATTCTTGCGGTCGTGACGTTCGGCCTGATGGCCAGAGCGGCAAATATCGGCGGCGAGATCCTTCACCCGGAGATTCAGAGTAATCGGACAAATCCAGCGGTCCAAGCGGAAGTTGAAGCCGAGCAGCCGCTGGCCAAGTCATGGGGCGGGTTCGTTGAAAACCACTCTTGGGTTTGGCCGACAGCCGAGACGCTTCATTTCATCGGTCTATCGATGCTGTTCGGGGTCGTTTTGACAGTTGACCTGCGCATGCTCGGAATCGGTAAGAACCTGCTCTCGTTTGCCGCGTTGTATCAATTATTGCCATTGGGCATGCTGGGCTTCACGGTCAATCTTGCAACCGGCATGGTCTTCTTTGTCGCGACTCCGCAACAGTACACCGGATTCCTTTTCTTTCTGAAAATGATGTTGGTCGTGGTTGGGGCGGTCAACGTCCTCTATTTCATGTTGCTGGAAGAGCCATGGACCGTGGGCGAGGGACATGACGCCTCGATAACAACTAAGCTGGTAGCGGCATCTGCAATAATCATTTGGATCGCAGTTCTGTTCTGTGGCCACATGTTGCCTTTCTACGGCAATTCTTTTTAAAAGCGATTGAGCTTATTGATCCAATAACCGATCACACCCACGAGCAAAACAACCCCAAGCACTATCAAACTGACAGTTAGCGCTAAACGCATTCTTGCTCCTTCAAGCGATGCACGGCATGCCGGAGGCGTGCGCATCCAAAACGCCGCAAATTGCGCCTTGACATTACCTCGGACACGACATAGCTTCACAAAAATTTCGGGATGTTCATCGACGAGGGACGATGTCGTAAGGAGGAGTCTATGAAAAAGCACTTTGTTGCCGCAGTAGGTCTACTGTTTCTCATTCTATCCACCACCACGCCGGCGTTCAGTCAGATCAGCAATGCCACTGTAAGCGGAATCATTGAGGATTCCACGCATGCCGTGTTACCCGGCGTGACGGTTGTAGCCACGAATACCGCTACCGGTGTGATGTCGACTGTTGTCACCAACGAATCCGGAGCATACAACTTGCCCGGTCTACTGCCCGGACCCTACAAAATAACTGCTGAGCTGCCCGGGTTTCAGACGAAGACATACGAGCTAACACTCGGCAATGCGCAGACGGTGCGGTTAAACTTTGCAATGAAGTCGCGGTTGCCGTGGACAGTCTGCTGGCAACATCAAGCGCTTCCATTGGTGAAGTACTTTCCCAGCAGAAGATGCGAGACCTACCGCTCGTCGGCAACAACGTGCTATCGCTCCTCAATTCCTTATCCGGCGCCCGCATGGACGATAACGGTGTGACCGGCACTTTTGCCGGCATGTCCAACTACAACGTCAACGTGGTGCGGGATGGTATCGACTCGAGCGCATCCGCAAGATATATGCAAGCCGGCATTCAAACCTCGACGATGCTTAATCAGGATCT
>QHXA01000030.1:11205-14245 GCA_003222755.1 Acidobacteriota bacterium | reverse complement strand
CGACGGATGAAGATATCGACTACACCGTCAACATATTGCCCGGCATCGTCGAACGCTTGCGCGAATTGTCGCCCTATTACAAGAAGGTTTAGCCACAAAAAGGCACAACCGGGCACAAACTACTTCTGCCTTTTGTGGCCATACAAATGAGATATTCTGAAAAACTGCTCGATCACTTCCAAAACCCGCGATGCGTGGGAGAAATACCCGATGCGCACGCTGTGGCGGAAGTATCCAATCCGGTCTGCGGCGACGTCATGAAGCTTTGGGTGAAGGTCGATGGCGGCCGCATACAAGACGCGAAGTTCAAGGCGCAGGGCTGCAGCGCGGCCATCGCGACAAGTTCATATGCAACGGAAATGCTTGTCGGAATGAGTATCGCGGACGCTCGGCAAATCACGAAGGAGCAGATCGCGGAGGCGCTAGGCGGATTGCCCACATCGAAGATCCATTGCAGCGTCCTCGCATCGGACGCCATTAGACAAGTTTTGAAGGGATTCTAATTAATGATTGCTGTTGCGATGAGCGGTGGCGTGGATTCATCGGCTGCCGCAGCATTATTAAAGGAGCGGGGCGAAGAGATCGTTGGCCTCTCGATGCAGCTCTGGCGCGACAACGGCCGGTGCTGTTCGTTGGACGATCTGTGGGACGCCCGGCGTGTGGCCGCGCAACTTGGAATTCCGTATTATGTTTTGAATCTTGAAAAGGATTTCGAAGAAACGGTAGTTGCTCCTTTCGTCACAACATATCTACGCGGCGAGACGCCGAGCCCCTGTATCCTTTGCAACAACTATGTCAAGTTTCACCACCTCGTCGAGCGCGCTGCCGGGATCGGAGCCGATCGCGTTGCAACCGGCCACTACGCGCGCGTGCAGTACGATGCGACTTTAGGCCGTTGGCTTCTGCTTCGCGGCAAGGATCGAAAAAAGGATCAATCGTACTTTCTGTTTGGCCTGACACAGGAGCAACTCTCGAAGACGCTGTTCCCTCTCGGAGAGCTGACAAAGCCCGAAGTCCGTGAAATTGCGCGCCGAGCGGGACTGCCTACCTCGGAGAAAGCCGAGTCGCAGGAAATTTGTTTCGTAGAAGGCCGATCGTACGCAGATTTTGTGGAGCAGTACGCCGCGGTTCAGGCGAAGAAGCCGGGCGAGATTGTCACAGAGACCGGCGACGTAATCGGCCGGCACGCCGGAATCCACAAGTACACGGTTGGCCAGCGTAAGGGACTCGTCGCGACGGGCAAGCCGCAGTACGTCGTACGGATCGAGCCCGATTCAAATCGCGTTGTCATTGGCAATAATCCGCTAAAGCCGCGATTCACGGTGCGCGATCACAACTGGATTGCAATAGAAAACCTGGTCGAACCGATTCGGTGCGAGGTTCAGATCCGAAATCGGTTCGAACCGAAGCCGGCAACAGTTTCATTGCTCGATGGCGAAGTTACCGTCGCGTTCGACGAGCCGCAGCGGGCGATCACTCCTGGCCAGGGTGCAGTGTTCTACTGGGATGATGTCGTTGTTGGTGGTGGGTGGATCAAGAACTAAACTACGTCAACTACTTCACCGAAATTGAGCGCTTCTATCAGTTGAAGCGCAAAAGCTGGACTTTCATCACCTGCCTGGACTGGGTTCTCGTCGAAAACTGGAAAGAACGCGGTGTGCCTTTGGAGATCGTTTTGAAAGGAATCGACCGCGCTTTCTCCCGAGCCAAACGTGAAGTCACGCATCTTGCGTATTGCATCAAAGCGGTCGAGGAGGTACTCACGGAACAGAAAGAGCTAAGTGTGGAAGCTCCGAAGTTGCCGCATTTCCCGCAGCACGAGTTGAGCGCGTACATCGGCAGATTGGCCGATGAAGTGGTGAGGGTGGACGCGGGAATCTCATCGAGCATTCGGGCAGTGGATGTCAGTGATCTCCGCATGGCCGAACAATCGCTGAGCGCCCTCGAAGAGAAGTTGATCGCGAAACTGAAATTCACGGCGGACGACCAGACCATGATTGAACTCAAGCGAGAGGTGGACAGGGAGTTGAATCCATTCCGTTCAACCATGACCGCCGCCCAGTTGGCGATGCTCGAACAGCAGATGTGGCGAAGGAAACTTTTGGAGCGACACAACCTGCCACGGTTGAGCTTGTTCTATTTGATTTAGGCCACAAAGAGGCACAAAAGTCCAAACAGATCGATCTGTGAATTTTGTGCCTTTTCGTGGCCATCTTTATGCAATTAACCATTGAAAAACTTGTTTATGGGGGAGACGGTCTGGCTCGGACTGAACGCGGCGTCGTGTTTGTGCCGAGGACGGCAGCGGGAGACGTGGTGGAGGCGGAAATTGTCGAGACCAAGAAGGACTACGCGACCGCGAGAATAACGAAAATTCTCGAGCAGTCGCCGGATCGGCAGGAGCCGTATTGTCCCAACTACGAAACCGAGGGATGTTGCCATTGGCAACACATCAATTACGCCAAGCAGGTCGATTACAAAGAAGCAATCATCCGAGAAAGCCTGAAGCGGTTGGGACGGCTGGAGTGGAATGGTGAGATCAACCGCGTCACAGGACCCGATAGGAATTATCGATTGAGGGCTACCTTCCATGTAATGAATGGCCGATTAGGTTTCGTGAACGGACCGATACGCGAGTGCGCTTCCCTTGTCCCTGAATTGAATCAATTCATATCCAGCGTCCATGCCCCTGGAGCGCGCGAAGTACACGCGCTCAGCGCGCCAGAAGTCGTCGCAACATTTATTCTGCATGACGGATCGGTTCAAAGATCCGGACGTGCGACCATTCACGTCGATGGCCTGCAATATCGCGTGACCGCGGATACGTTCTTTCAAGCGAATCGGTTTCTCTTAACATCGTTCCTTAATGAAGTCATGGAACAGGTTGGAACCGCACCCGGGCACGTCCTGGAGCTCTATGCCGGCGCCGGATTCTTCTCCGTGCCGCTGGCGCGTGTGGCAAAAGAGGTGATCGCGATTGAGTCCAGCCGCCCGGCAGTCCGGCAGGCGCGTGAAAATGCGACACTGAATGCAGCACGGA